>CAZTAY010000014.1:0-27556 GCA_964611655.1 uncultured Eubacteriales bacterium | reverse complement strand
TATCAAGAATCTCTATATATTTTAGAAGCGAAAAACGAAAGGGCAATCTGCTTGCCGCGCTTCAATAAAAATTATATGGAGGTTAATTATGATATACATGATTACAAATAAACTAAATGGCAAGAGCTACATAGGGCAAACGACGCAAAAGCTTAGCACGCGCTTTCAACAGCACTGGTATCAGCGCAATAACGAGAAGTATAAGAACGAAATGTACAGCGATATGCGCGGCTCTTCCATTGAAGATTGGGCTTATTGTGAACTCGAAGAGTTTGAAGACGAACGCGCCGCAATTGCACATTACAATACAGAGGGACCGAACGGCTATAATAAAGTGGGCGGCAGCAAGCAAGTAGTTGTCGGCACTGAGCGCTACAAAGGGCAGAAGATTAAGTGCAGCAACGGCATGATATTTGATAACGCTATGGCAGCGGCAGTCTGGTTGTATGACAATGGCAAAGGCAAGAACATTGATTCATGCAAGACTAACCTATTTACACACTTGAAGGGCCGCACGCAGAGTTGCTATCATTTCTTCTTTGAGATTATTGAAGAGAGTGAGGCGTAATGCCTCACTTAGCCGCTTTATTTATGTTAAAAATATTTTTGTGGTATAATATAATTATAAGGTTGAGGTATAACTTTAGATTCGGAATTGATAGCCTTGTGAGTGACAGCAATAATAACATGAAGCCATTTTTAATCCTTTTGAGCACTTCATGTTGATTTTGCAGTTACTTGCAGGGCTATTGTTCTAAGTAGTTTAATGTCGTTGATAATTACTTGGTTGAATGACCTGAAAGCTTCATAACCTCAGTAAGTAGGGTTAAAGTGCTGGTAACACGTTACCAAGTAATTATCAACGACATTAAGCTAAACAAAATACAAACAGATTGTGATAGATATTACCAGTATCTAAGGCAATCAGAAAGAGGTTATTTATTATGTTCAATAATTGTTTTGTGGTAGGCGGCATTAATAAGCAAGCCTGCTACGTTAAAGGTGGCACAGTAAAGCCGCTCAATAAAAAAGATAATAGTCTACTGCCGCTTTGGAGCAGAAGCTTTGAAGACGTTGCGGCAGAGGTAAGACAATACAATAGGCAGCCGCAAATGCGCGGCGACGAGCCGCAGTTTGCAACAGTTAGCTTGTATCTTGAAAATGCGATGTACGGCGACTTGTACATATTCTGTATTGATATTGATACCAAGCATGAGACAGAGTTTATCGGGCGCGTGGAAGCCGCCGCCGACTTCTTTACTATTTCCAAGAATGGAGGGCGGCACGCCTATTTCGGCGTTAGAAAAGACGTTGGGTTATTTGATTCAATAAATCTGCTAACGAGCAGCGGCGCTAAAGGGTTCATTACCAAGACTGGAATACTTGCCTTAGACGGCACTAAGTTTGACGTCTTTTGCGACGCGCCGCACTTTATCTATGAACTGCTTTACGGCAATGAGCAGCTATCGCCGCTTACCGATAAAACGCAGGTTGTTTTTGACTTATTAAAAGATATTGAGATTCGCCGCAGCGTTGAATATGACCGCTTCAAGGACGCTGAGGGCAATGATATTGTTCTTGAGTATCTTAGCGAAGACATGATGACTGAGCAGATGAACGAGCGGCAGCGGCTTGTATTTGAAGACTTAAAGACAATATCGGCTGATTGTGACCAAAGAGAATGGTTTAGCATTGGTTGCGACATTAACGCCGTTTTTGATTGGGAGCTTGGCGGCAGCGTTTGGCTTTGGTGGAGCGCCAAGGGTGAAACCTTCCAGCCACAAAGTTGCGCCAATACATGGGGTACGATTTGCGGCAAAGATAATGTGTTGCACAATAGTAAATGGGCGGCGCTGGTAGAGGTTAACGCCTTTGATATCCCGTTACCAAAGAAAGAAAAGAAAGAGCCGACTATTGCAGAGACGCAGCTTATTGAAGAGTTTACGGCTTGCTTTGAGGATAAAGAAGACGACAGCCCACTTACGTTTCGCGGCTTGCCTATTGAATGGGAAATGACCGAGCGGCAAATCTGCACAGTTACTAAGAACGCATTCGGTAGCGATGACAGAGAAGTTGAAACTAAAGACGCAATGCGCATTAAGTACGACGGAGAGTTTTACACGTTGCGCGAGTTTATGAGCAAGTTCTTTCCAGAGTACCGCAAATACAATAAGAAAGTGAAGTTCAATACTGAGGATATGAGCCGCATAGGACACTCCCAACGCCGCAGAGCCGCTTATCACTATATGGAAAAACGTTATGAATTAGCGACAGTAAGCGAACAGGATTCCAAGGAATTAATGCGACTTGTGAGCGCCGCGCCCAATACCAAGACACAAGTAGAGCAAGCAATATTGGGGTACAACAATGGCGAAAACGGCGTTGAGCGGCTTGTTACATTCGGCGTATTGCCAGTGCAAGATAATAAGGTTAAGACTTGGTGTTATGTGCCGGAGTTCTACGGCAATAGCATTCAATACAAAGCGGCAAACCGCACATGGGAAGACTGGCAGCACGGCATTCTGCAAGTGATTAGCAAGGAAGATTTAGACGATGTTTATATTGCCGTTTCATATCAAGGCGGCGCTTACCTGACGTTGCCGCGCGAGAAGCGGGAAAAGATAAACGACTGGATAGCCGCACAGCGGCATGAACTGTCCTTTGGTGATAAAGCTTTTCCTTTTAGCGGCCCAATTAACGATGAAGATGACTACGAGTTTACTATTGACTTTGATAAAGACTGTATTGAAAGCATGATTGGCGAGGGTAACTTATTAAGAACAGATGCGGCGCAGTTTAATAAAGCCAAAGGCGAGGCGCAGAGTAAGAGAATGATTGCCGAGTATGGTAAGCTTGATAACTTCCCTGCTGGTGAATGGACTATGACGCAGCTAAAGGAATTTGGTTACAATCAGAATAACATTGATAGATATTATAACAATGGTGAGTTGGGCCGAAAGAAAAAAGGGCGCGGTTACGTGTATTGGAAGAAAACCGTGTAATGACTATCGCTGGTCACACTTAACCGGATTTTATATATATAAGAGTTATATATATTTTCCGGTTAAGTGTGACCAGCGCCATTTTTACAGGAAAACCACACTAACGCTAATCGGCGCGCCGCCACTCCTTGTTTGTATTGATTGCATGAGAGCGAAATAAAAAAATAACATTTCAAGTTAAAATTATATTCAATATCAAGAAACGCTTATATATTAGAAACGCAAACGAGGGAACAGAAAAAACAATTTGTGCAGCCATATTGTTTTCTTTGATAAGGCAGTCTAAATAGTTCATTGAGTGATTACCGCCGTCTTTAATGTCCATTTCAGCGGCGCGGCGCTTGGTGAATTATTTAGACTGCCTTATTACTTTCCTAATAACTTGAAAGGGGCTTTAATATGAGATATTTAGTTTCAGCATTAATATTGTCGCTAATGACTATGGTAGTGTTCGCACTTGGTATTGCACTATTCCCGCAGATAATGTTGGGGATTGTCGCCGGGGGTTTGGTGATTGCTATTATGACAGTTGGCGTTAAGCTAGATAAAGAACAGAACACAGAACAGAAAGGGTGAAACCAATGGACAGCAAGCCGCTAAGCGATTTGCACAAACGATTTTTACAGGAATACGCCAACAATGGCGGGAACGGGCGGCGAGCTTACATGGCGGTGAGGCCCGGCGTACAGGAGAATAGCGCTGAATCGGCAGCAAGCAGAATATTGAAAGTGCCGGGGGCGCAGGAGTACCTAGCGCAGCTACATGAGGAAATAAGGAATAGCAAGGTTGCAGACCTTCAAGAATGCCTTGAGGAACTTACAAGGTTCATACGCGACGATAAGGCCGCGCCAAGCGCCAAGTTAAAAGCCCTTGATATGCGGCTTAAGACTATGGGCGCTTTTATTGACAAGAAGGTTATCAACAACGACGTGACTATTAACGTTGACATTGAGGGGATTGATTAACCGTGGCAAATGTCAATCTGAATATTACACAAGCGATATTCAATGATACTTACTTCCCTCATATCGTAGATTACAGCCGCCGCTTCAACGTCTACTATGGCGGCGCGGGAAGCGGCAAGAGCGTCTTTGTTTTCCAGAAGGTTGTATTAAAGGCTCTCAGAATGCCGCGCAAAGTGCTTGTTGTGCGTAAGACGGCAAAGAGCCACGCCAACAGCACATTTCAGACCGTGATTGATGTATTGAGCCGCCTTAGCGTGCTTACATACTGCAATATCAACAAGACTACATTGACTATCACGTTGCCGAACGGCAGCAAGTTCTTATTTTACGGCGTTGATGACGTCGAGAAAATCAAGTCTATCGCGGGTATTACAGACATTGTAGCCGAGGAATGCAGCGAGCTTACGCTTGAAGACGTGCTACAGCTTGACTTGCGTTTGAGAGCCAATGAGCCGCACTTACAGTTTTACTTCATGTTTAACCCTGTTAGTAAGGCCAACTGGACATATAAGCGCTGGTTTGACGAGGGCGCGACAGTCGGCGACGATACCTTTGTATTGCATACGACTTACAAAGATAACAAGTTCCTGCCGCCTGAGTATATTGAAACCCTTGAAAAGATGATACAGACCAGCCCGACTTACTACAGGATATACGCGCTTGGCGAGTTCGCCAGTCTTGATAAGCTTATATTCAACAACTGGCGCGAACAGACGTTTAACCATGCCGACATTCAAGGCCAGTTGCTTGTAGGTTTAGACTTTGGATTCGTTAACGATACGTCGGCGCTTGTCGCCTCTGTTTTGGTTGAGGAAGAAAAGAAGCTCTATGTCTTTCAAGAGTGGGGCGACACGAACAAGACCAATGACGAAATCGCGGGAGTGATTAACGCATTGGGGTTCGGCAAGTCTGTTATTATCGCCGATTGCGCCGAGCAGAAGAGTATTGAGGAAATCAAGCGTTGCGGAGTGCCGCGCATTAAGGCCAGCAAGAAAGGCGCAGACAGTATATTGCACGGCATACAGAAGCTACAGCAGTACGAGATTATTGTACACCCTTCTTGCGAGCGGATAATCACAGAGCTTGAGAACTACAGTTGGCAGAAAGACAAGCAGAGCGGCGAGTATATTAACAAGCCGATTGATAAGTTCAATCACTTTATTGACGCCTTACGCTATAGTCTGCAATGCGTGAACGACGGCAAATTAAAATCAGTAAATAAAAGCCTATTAGGGCTATAACGGGAGGTGCAATACTTGCAATTCTTAATTGACCCCAACACCGAGCTTACATTGAATAAGATTAGTGAAATCATTATGCAATTTGAGACAGGCGATAAGATACGCCTTAAACGGTACAAGGACTACTACGACGGCAAGCAAGACATTATGCGCAAGGTTGCCGCAAACGACTACAAACCATGCAATAGGATTGTCACAAACTATTGCTACAATATCACTACTAACTATCAAGGCTACATTACTGGCGTTGATATTGCATATTCGTCTGACGAAGATATTGAAGCGGTACAACGTGTACTTAACTATAATGATGTTGCGGCAGAAGACAGCGAGCTTCTTCTTAATGCGCTTATCTATGGGCGCAGCTTTGAGGTTGTTTATATTGATGAAAATAAGCAGCAGCGCTTTAAGGTGATTGACAGCTTAGAATGCATACCGATTTATGACAATACCCTTAACCAAGAGTTGCTTTATGTTATCCGCTACTATCGTGTTGATAATACGGACGCGACGAAGGGTTACTACATTGAGGTTTACAACAAGAATACCGTAGACCGCTATACTACGGATATGGCCTACTCTGGTATTCAATTCGTAGACAGCACGCCGCACTATTATAAGCAAGTGCCTATTACGGTATTTAGCTTAAACAAAGAGGAAGTCAGTATTTTTAATCAGATAATGACTTTACAGGACGCCTACAATAACTTGCTATCAAGTGAAGTTGATGACTTCCAAGCGTTTTGTGATGCGTACTTAGTTCTGAAAGGCTGTACAGCCGACGATGACGATATCAAGACCATGCGCGAAAACAGAGTGCTTCTTCTTGAGGCCGACGCCTCAGCAGAGTATCTTAACAAATCAATCAGCGATACGCAGATTGAGAATATGCTTAAGAATATCAATGACCAAATACACAAGATTGCGGCAAGCCCTGACTTCTCACAAGAAAGCTTTGGCACGTCAAGCGGCATTGCTTTGCGTTTCCGTCTGCTTGGTTTTGAGAACGCAGCGAGCGCCATTGAGAAGAATATGAGCAAGGCGCTGCAAAGGCGTATTGAGCTTATTTGTGAAATCCTGAGCCTAACCAGTGAAAGCGGTGAAGATATGTGGCGCGACATTGAGATTATCTTCAAGCGCAATATTCCAGAAGATAACATGGAGGCCGCGAATATGGTTAATATCTTGCGCGGTATCGTCTCAGATAAAACGCTGATTAGCCAGTTGCCGTTTGTAACCGACGCCGAGCGCGAGACAGAACTACTTGCGGCACAGACCGCCGCGCAAATGGAGTTGTATAACTTCCCTTCTCTAGCTCAGAACGAGAGCGAAGAGGGTGAGGAAGAATGAGCATACCCAATCCCGAATATTGGGCGATAAGACTACAGGAGCGACAAGATACGCTTTACAATGTCGCGCATGAGCAAATGCGGCAACAGTATGTAAAAGCTTACACAGAGGCTTACAGCGCCGTAGAGCGCGATATAATGAGCCTCTATGACACGCTCTTGCGGGAGGCCGCAGACGGCAAAATAAAGCCGAATGACCTCTACCGCTATAACAGGTATTTTGACGTTCAAAGCCAGATTAACAGCCGCTTGCAAGCGCTAGGCGCGGCAGAGCTAAAGATTACTAATGCAAAGCTACTTACAATGTATGACTTTGTGCAAGAGCTTGTGACCAAAGAAGCGGCTACCGCATTCGGCGTTAACTTTATCCTTGATACGCCAAACGGCGCACAGACAGCGGTTGATAGTATCTGGTGCTATGACGGCGAGCATTGGAGCAATCGTATATGGAAACACAAAGCCGATTTGCAGACACGTATTGAGCGCGGCTTATTGGATAGTATCATTCGCGGCGTTCCAAAAGACGAACTTGTAAAGGAATTGAATAAAGCCTTTAATGTCGGCTTTTATTGCTCTGACCGTATTGCGCGGACAGAGCTTACTTATGTTCAAAACAAAGCGGCGGCAGACCGCTATAAAAGCAATGGCGTTACCAAGTACAAATACTTGGCGGCGATAGATGATAGAACAAGTGAGATTTGCACAGAGACGAACGGTAAAGAGTTCTTAATGAGTGAATACACAGTTGGCACGAATGCGCCGCCGTTGCACCCTAACTGCCGATGCACGATTATACCAATTATCAATAAAAGGGGGTAGTTAAATGCTGAGAATTGAAGACGGCTTTATTTACTTGACGCGCGGCGACACAGCTTATATCAACGTAGATATTGTATTGGAAGACGGCAGCAAGTATCAAATGACCGCTGGCGATATGCTAGTGCTTTCGCTTAAGAAGCTGATTAATGATACTGAATACGCCTTGCAAAAGGTATTGTATGGAGAGTCCAAGTTTACTATCTCCCCTGACGATACTAAGCTATTGGACTACGGCAAGTATTTGTTTGACGTGCAGCTTACTACGTCAAAGGGTGAGGTATTCACCGTTATTGCGAAGAGTAACTTCTATATCACTGAGGAGGTTACCCGATGAGCACAATAAACACAGAGAACTACACAGCAACTATGACGCCTGAACTTAACTTGATTGGTGTAATGAATGTCGCCGCAGGTTCAGGAGGCGGCGGCACAGGCGAAGACGGCGCAACTTTCTTCCCTACCGTATCGCCGGACGGCGTTATTAGCTGGACGAACAACAAGGGTTACCCAAACCCTACGCCTGTTAACATCAAAGGGCCGAAGGGCGATAAGGGTGACCAAGGGCCGAAAGGCGAGCAAGGCAGCGCTGGCCCGAAGGGCGATAAAGGCGATAAAGGTGACAAGGGCGAGGACGGCACAGGCGTTTCTATCCTTGGCGCTTATGATACCTACGAAGAGCTTATAGCCGCTCACCCGACGGGCAATCTTGGCGACGCTTATTTAGTGCAAGGCGACTTGTACGTATGGAACGGCACACAATGGCAAAATGTGGGAAACATTCAAGGGCCAAAAGGCGATAAGGGCGATAAAGGTGATACAGGAGCGCAAGGCCCGAAAGGCGATAAAGGCGACACTGGTAACACTGGCGCACAGGGTATTCAAGGCGAAGCTGGCCCTCAAGGCCCAAAGGGTGATAAGGGCGACACTGGCGCGAAGGGTGATACTGGCGTACAGGGTGCGCAAGGTATCCAAGGTATCCCCGGCCCGAAAGGCGACCCCGGCGCAAAGGGCGATACAGGAGAGCGCGGCTTACAAGGCGCTCAGGGCGACCCCGGCCCAAAAGGTGATAAGGGCGACCCCGGCGATACTGGCCCAGCAGGAGCTACAGGCCCGCAAGGCGAGAAAGGCGACCCCGGCCCGACAGGAGAGCGCGGCGCTGACGGCCTAACCCCGCAGCGTGGTATTGATTACTGGACAGCCGCAGACCAAGCCGCCATTGAAGCCGATTCTAAGGCTTATATTGACGCTCAGTTAGGGGTGATTATAAATGGCTCTTACTGATACATTGACGGCGATTGGTAACGCAATCCGCACGAAGGACGGCACAGCGGCTTTAATTCCTTTCCTTGATATGCCGCAAAGAATCCTTGCTATTCCCTCTGGCGGCGGCGACGTTGTTGTTGAAAAGGATATTAATTTCTTTGACTACGACGGAACGCTATTATTTTCATATACTTACGAAGAAGCGGTAGCGCTTACAGAACTGCCAACACCACAAGAAAGGCATTCAAGGTTGAGGTTTCAAGGTTGGAATTACAGCTTATCAAGAGTAAACCAATATAGCCTTGGCGCATACGGACGGCTTGAAGTTGGAGCGCTTTATACAACGAAAAGCGGCGCGACTGAGTTTGACTTCCGTTTTAATGCCAACAGAGGCAGAGACGTAATTTTACAGATTTATAATATGCAGCTTGGTACAGTTACGGTAGATTGGGGTGATGGAGTAATTGATACCGAAGCCAATCAATCAGGTACAATACGACTTACACATACCTACGCAGAAAACAAAGACTACACAGCGCTTGTTGATTCTACAGTAGAATATCAACTTCACGGCAGCGGCACTTCTGATAACGTATTCGCGGCGGCGTTCAACTACTATTGTATTGGGGTGCGATGTGGCAACAGATGTACAGGGGTGCGGCAGTATGCTTTTTATAGCGCATATGTAATGAAGGAGTTTGTATTCTCTTCTGCAATCTCAACCATTGGCACAAATGCTTTTATGAACAGTCGTTCTTTAATAAGCGCTATTGTACCTTGCGCCTTTTCCAACACCAATGTCTTTAACGGTTGTAGTGGGCTAGAGTTTGTAATACTGCCATTTGAATTAACTACCTTACCCAGCTACACATTTTATAACTGTTATGCGCTTAGAAAGATGTTCTTGGGTTGGAATACAACAACTATTGGCAGCTATTCACTGCAAAATGCTTACGCATTGGAAGAGGTTTCTACTGGCGCTCAAAATCCACCAACGGTACAGACGTCGGCACTAACTGGAACAAATGCAGTATGTATGTTCTATGTACCTAAAGCAAAACTGTCTGCATATTTGAGTAACACTTCTTGGATGTACTTTAGCATTACTGGCGTTTAATACCAAGATTAATAAGCAATCAAGCAGCGCTTAACGGCGTTGCTTTTTATTGAGGGCGCGGCAATAGCTACGAACTCACACATAACAAATAAGGGCGCGGCGCAGACCGCGAACTAAGGAGGATTTTATAATGGAAGACAATAAGAACACCAATACAAACGGAACTGACACTGGTATTGATACCAATACTCAGGACACAGGGACGGATAACAAGACCACATATAGCAAAGAGGAAGTTGAAGCGTTGCTTCAAAGCGAAGCTGACCGCCGTGTTACGGCAGCACTGAAAAAGGCTGAGCGTCAATCTGCACAGAAGATTAAAGAGGCAGAAAAGCTTGCAGCTATGAATGAATCAGAAAAATATGAGTATCAGCTTAAACAGCGTGAAGCGGCGATTGCCGAGAAAGAAGCGGCGCTTGCTCTTGCAGAGAACAAGAACGAGGCAAGCAAGATTCTTGCCGAAAAGGGGCTTGCACTCTCTCTTGTAGACTTTATTGTCGCAGAAGATGCAGAAACAATGATGTCTAATATCGACACGCTTGACAAGGCTTTCAAAGCTTCTGTTAAAGCAGAGGTTGAGAAGCGGCTTGCTTCTAATACACCTAAGAAAAATCTGCCGATTAATGAACAATTGACGGCAGACAGTTTTAAGAAGATGTCTATTGCACAGATGCAGGAATTGTATAACAACAATCCCGACCTGTATAAGACACTTACTAATTAAAATTAAAGGAGAATTATAATGGCTAATACTGTATATCAAAACTTTGTGCTTGAAAGCAAACTGGAAGATTTGCTTGCAACACGTCTTGACACTAAGACCCTTATGACTATTGACAACAGCCTTGCCGAAACCGCAGGTATGATTAAGAAAATCAATACCTATACCTATGCTGGCGGTGTTGAGCGTCTGGCTAAGGGCGCTAAGAACACAGTGCGCGGCGCTCTTACTTACACTACAGAGCAGTACGAAGTAAGCGTAGCCCAGCAAGTGTATGATTACCACGATGAAGAGTTTATGCAAGACCCCCATGTTCTTGATATGGGCATGAGCGGCGCGGCTACCACAATGGTAAACGACATGACTTCTGACTTCTACCGCGAGATTGCCAAGGCAACTCTTACACAGACCTACGCCGATACTATCACTTACGACACAATTGTTGACGCTATCCAGCTTATGAATCTTGAAGATGAAAGCGGCCTCTTCCTGCTTATTGGTACTGACCTTAAAGCAGATATCCGTAAAGACCCCGACTTCAAGGCTAAACAGCTTGGACAGATTATCGCCGACGGCGCTATTGGTACTATCTCTGGCGTGCCTGTTATCGTTTCCAAAGAAGTTCCTGCCGACACAGCTTACCTTGCTACTCGTGAAGCGGTTACTCTTTTCACTAAGAAATCCTCAGAAGTAGAGCAGGAGCGCGACGGCGAAGCACGTAAGAACACTGTTATCATGCGTAAAGTCAATCTTGTGGCTCTGACCGACGCGACTAAGGTTGTAAAAATCGTTAAGGAATAATTGGAGGCGGCGTAAATGCTTGAGAATATAAAGCTACTGTTAGGCTTAACTACAGACGAGAAGGACGAACTTATTGAGCTTTTAATATCGCAAGCAACTGCCGAAGCCAGAGAGTACACCAACAACAGCAATACCAAGGCGCTGAGCACAGCGATTACAAAAATGGTTGTATATAATTACAATAGATTAGGCACAGAAGGTTTGACAGGCGAAGGGTACAGCGGCGTAAGCTATTCTTACGCCGCTGATTATCCCGATAGCGTTATGCGACTTCTGAAAAAGGCCCGAAAGATTGTGACGCTATGATTAATCGCGAGATGCGCAAGGCGCAGGTACTAACCTATGACACTGGACTTGATGAATACGGGCAACCAAACAAGGGAGCGCCAACAGAAAGACCAATTGAGCTTACATTTAAGCTCTTCAATCATAGAAAAGTCGAAGACATTCGATTCAATGATGTAACACATATTGCACTAACGTTTGACCGCAGCATTACAGACGCGAGCAAGATTAGGATAGACGGCAACGACTATTCTATTGAGTTCGTTAACGCTGACGCCAGGTTAGTGCAATTGTATTTGAAGAGGGCTTAACTATGGCGAATATCAAAGGCTTAGAGAGCCTACTAAAAAAGCTTGAGAGGTTAGGCAGCGTTGCTATTAAGGACGCGCTTACCGAGGCTTGCTTAATGGTTGAGGCCGACGCCAAGATTAACTGCCCGGTTGACGATGGACAGTTACGGCAGTCTATTACTTCCGAGGTAGACGGCAAAACAGGCGTCGTTGGCACTAACGTAGAGTATGCGCCATATGTTCATCAAGGCACTGGTATTTATGCAGTTAATGGTGACGGACGGCAAGACAGATGGAGCTATCAAGATGCTAAAGGCGAGTGGCACTCCACAATAGGGCAACACCCTAACCCGTTCTTAGAGAAAGCACTTGACAGCAACCGCGAAGATATTAAGAAGCTCTTCCAAGATGAAATCAGGAGGGCAGCGAAATGATTGACACAAAGAAAGAAGTTGTCGCGGCCCTACGTAATACAGGCTTAAACGTTTACTTTGAACACTTTGTAAACAGCGAGACGCCTATTCCCTGTATTACTTACGTAGAGTATGACAATAGCTCACTGGCGAACGGCGACACGCTAGGATATAGCACAATCACTTATCACATAAAGGTCTGGTCTAAAGACCTGAAAGAAATAACACAGTACGCCGCGCGGGTTGATGAAATCATGCGCGGCGTTGGTTTTGTGCGGCGCAATATGGTTGAGCTTTGGCTTGATGGTATTGGACAGCGGCAACTAAAATACGAGGCTAAAACCTCAGAAAACTTTATTAAAGGAGACTAAAAACATGGCTGGTATTTTATCAAAAGGCATTACCCTTGGTTACAGTGCTACAAGTGGTGGCACTTATGCTATCATTGCTAATCTTCAAGAGTGCCCGGAACTTGGCGGCACTGCCGAAAAGGTTGACGTTACCACACTTGCCGACGGCAACATGAAGTATATCAACGGCGTTAAGGACTTTGGCGACTTGGCCTTTAAGTTCCTCTACGACAATAGCGGAGCTACTTCCAACTATCGCATCGTGCGCGGTCTTGAAGAGAGCGGCAAAATCGTTTTCTGGCAAGTTACTTTCCCTGACGGTACGACTTTCGAGTTCAGCGGTGAGGTCACCACAGCTATTGACAGCGCGGCAGTTAATGCGGCTCTGACCTTCACAGCCAATATCACGCTGAACAGCGATATTGACGTAACTAACCCCGCTTAATCAAACTAAACACAAGGGAGGGCAATAGCCCTCCCTACTCTTTTCTAAACCTAATCTAATCTATTGGAGGAAACATAATGTTATATACAACTCTTACAGTCGGCGGTACCGACTACAAGCTAAGACTTAACACCAAGGCTTGCGTTGACCTTGAAAAGAAGCTTGGCTCAAATCCGCTTAATATATTCACAAATATTGCAAGCAAGAACGCTATGCCAGAGCTTGGCGATATGATTACTATCCTGCACGCAAGTATGCAGCCGCTACAGCACAAGACTACTATTGATGATGTTTACAATATCTACGACAAGTTTGTTGATGAAGGTAATACACTCATGGAGCTTGTGCCTATTATCCTTGAGATTTTCAAGGTAAGCGGATTCTTCAAAGAAGAAGTAGAGGAAGACGAAAAAAACTAAACAGAGAGAGTAGCGATGTTCCGGCTACTCTCTCTGAACTTTTTGAAAGCCTTCTCCCTATTGCGTTGAGGTGCGGGATTGACATTTTTCATTATTGGGAAATGACGATAGGTGAAATCAATTTAGTTATTAAGACCTATCAGCAGCAAGAGCAGGATAATGCTAAAGCGACAATAGCGCAGAACTACAATTTAGCTTATTTGACCTCTATATTCGTGCTCAATGGCTTTAATGGTAAGAGCACGCCGACTATCAACGAATTATTTCCCGATATGTTCCCTACTGCCGTTGATAAACAAGCGGAAAAAGACGCTAAGGCGCTTGCGCTATACAAAGAGCAGTTGCTTGATTATGCGGCAGCACACAACAAAAAGCGGAATAACGCGAAGGAAGGTGAACATATTTGACCATAGAAGAATTAAGAGTTCTTATTACCGCAGAGACACAGGGGCTTGACAGGCAAATAAGGAATGTACAAGGGCAGCTTGGTAGGCTAAGTAATTCTGTAGAGAGAACAAACTCTAAGATTAGCCAATCATTCAAGTCGCTCTTCAAAGGCTTTACAGTCGCCGCTATTATTGCGGGAGTGGTGAAGCTAGGTAAAGAAGCTATCAACTTGGCGTCTCAGCTTGAAGAGGTGCAAAACGTTGTAGACGTTTCCTTTGGCAGCATGAGCGCCGAGGTTGACAAGTTCGCCAAGCAAGCCTTAAAAAGCTTTGGTATGAGCGAATTAAGCGCCAAGAGAATGTCTTCAACATTTATGGCTATGTCTAATGGTATGGGCATATTCGCTACCGATGGAAAGAATATGTCATTGCAGCTAACCAAGTTAGCGGGTGATATGGCCTCTTTCTATAATGTATCGCATGACGTAGCAGAGACGGCGCTTAAGTCAGTCTTTACAGGCGAAACGGAGAGCTTGAAGAAGTTCGGCGTTGTAATGACGCAAGCTAACCTTCAAGCATACGCACTATCACAGGGCATTACCAAGAGCTATAGCGCAATGTCGCAAGCTGAGCAAGTAATGCTGAGATACAACTTTGTAATGAACGCTACCTCCAAGGCTCAGGGCGACTTTGCGCGAACAAGCGGCGGTTGGGCTAACCAAGTCAGAATACTTAAAGAACAGTTTAGCCAGTTATTAGGTATTCTTGGAAAAGGTCTTATTGCAGCTCTCACACCTGCATTGCAGGTACTTAACAAGGTATTAGGTTATTTAATCTCAATAGCTAACGCCATTGCAAAAGTATTCGGCGGCAAGAAAACCGCAAGTACAAACACAGCGATTACAGACGCTTCAAACGCGGCTGGCGGTCTGAGTGACAATATCGGCGATGCTGAGGACGGATTAGACGGCGCGAACGGCGCAGCTAAGAAACTTCAAAAGACGCTTGGCAGCTTTGATGAGCTTAATATCATGGCCTCTCAAGACACAGGCGGCGGCTCTGGCGGCAAGGGCAGCGGGGGCGGCGGTATAGGTGGAGGCGGCGGCAACATAGAAGCCGTCACGATGGACGAGGAAGAAGAAGTTGACGGCATGGCCTCTGGTATTGAAAAGGCTATGGAACGCATTAAAGCCGCCTTAGATTCGCTAAAACCCGTTTGGGACGCTTTTACAAAAGCTTTCGATACCGACTATGTTATTGACAGTTTTAACGGTCTTAAAGATACGGTTGTTGAATTTGCTAAAGAGTTCGTAGATGGTTTAGACTTCTCTAAGTATATCCCCGCGCTGACAAACTTTGCCGACGCCGCAGGCTCAGCAATGAGTACCGTAATCGGCGGCCTTTTAGACAGCTTGCGAGTTGTTATTGAAACATTCTGGCCCGCGATGATTCCAGTGTGGCAAGAGTTCATCAACAATACAATACCGATGCTTATTGATATCGCCGCAGAAGTTGTTCGTAACTTTGAGGCTATCTTCAAAGCAGCAAAGCAAATATTCGACACAGTTATATCAAGCTTGAAGCCGCTTGCTGACTTTATTGGTCTAGTGCTTACTGAGATGCAGCAGGTCTTTAACGCTTGGTGGTATGAGAGTATGCAGCCCGTCTTTGAGAAGTTCCGCGAGGTTGTGGCTAAAATCGGCGAAACAATATCGCACTTCTGGAATGATATTGTAGCGCCAGTCATTAAGAAAATCGCCGATGTACTGACGGAACTTTGGAATAATCACTTGAAGCCGCTTGTTGCTAACGTGCTTGGCTTAATCTCTGACTTTACCAATATGATTTTGGAGTTCTGGAACAATGTACTACTTCCGTTTGTGAACTGGTTTATTGACACATTCGGGCCATACATTGTCGCAGTTTGGAACACGATTGTTGAGGTAGTCGGTCATGTAATCGGCATTATTGTTGATATCGTGAACGGCCTAGTAACAATGCTACGTGGCGTTATTACCTTCCTTACTGGCGTGTTTACTGGCGATTGGAGCAAGGCTTGGGACGGCATTAAAATGATATTCCAAGGCTTTGTTGATATCTTAAGTGGTATCTTAAACGGCTTAATTGATATCTTCCAAAGTGTTTGGGAGGGTATCAAGAATATCGTTAAAGCCGCCGTCGATATCATCATTACTATCTGGAATACTTTTGCCGATACCTGTAAGACAGTTTGGAACGCAATTGCCACTTTCTTAAAGGGTGTTTGGGAAGGTATTAAGTCAGTCGCTTCAACCGTTTGGAACGCTATCAAAGACGCTATTACAGGTGTTGTTGAGGCAATCAAGACAGTAGTCACAAACGTTTGGAACTCAATCAAAGACGCGCTTACAACGGTAATGAACGCAATCAAGACAGTTATTACTACCGTCTGGAACTCAATCAAAGAAGCAATAACAACCGTGATTAACGCTATTAAGTCGGTTCTGGAAAGCGTTTGGAATGCGATTAAGACAGCTATTACCAATACGATGAACGCTATTAAGTCAGTGGTTGAATCCGTATGGAACGCAATCAAGAGCGCGGTAACTACAATAGTAAACGGTATCAAATCTACGGTAACAAGCGTTTGGGACAGCTTAAAGAATGCGGTTACTAACACTATTAACGCGCTAAAAAGCACGATTACTAGCGTATGGAACGCTATTAGCAGCACAATGAGCAGCGTTGCAAACGGCATTAAGAACACTGTAACCAACGCTTGGGAAGGCTTGAAGTACGGCGTAATGAATACAATGGATAATCTTTCAAACGCCATTAGAGGGCCGATTAACAGCATTATTGGATTTATCAATGGCATGGTGCGCGGCATTGTATCTGGCGTAAACGCTGTTATTAATACGCTAAACCGCTTGAATATTGAAATCCCTGATTGGGTTCCCGGCATTGGCGGTAACTCATTCGGGTTTAATATTCCGAACATCTCAGCGCCGCAAATCCCAATGCTTGCGAAGGGCGGCGTTATCACACAACCAACAGTTGCAATGATGGGTGAATACGCTGGCGCGAGCAGTAACCCCGAAATTGTGACCCCGCAAAGCATCTTGCGCGAGACTATCAATGAGGGCAACGTTACACTTGTTGAAGCGCTTTATCAGATGTGTACGCAGGTTATTGATGCAATCAATTCTCAGAATATTGAGGTTAGCATTGGCGACGATGTTATTGCAAGTTCGGCGGCGAGAGGTAATAACGCTTATAAACAAAGGACAGGAATGCCGCTATTTGCGTAATTAATATGGGAGGGGTAACCCTCCCATATATCAATAAAGAAGGAGGTTGATTGAATGGCATTAACGACAAAAGGACATTTCCGAATTAACGGCAATGAGTTTGCAGCCAAAACCCTTAACCCAAAATATGAAAGCCTAGCCGACGAGAACAGCGGACGTACAGACGATGGTGTAATGCACATTTATTGGGTGTTCAATCGTATTCGTAAGATTGAGATTACAATGCCGCCTTGCTCAACAGCGGACGCCGCGAGCGTTCTTAGCAAGGTTCAAGGCAAGACCTATAGTCTCACTTACTTTGACATATTGGAAAACCAAGAGCGGACAATAACGGTCTATACCTCTAACTCAAGCGGCGATATCGCAAGCGGCGTTATTATGAACGGCTTGGTAACTGGTTTATCATTCAACGCTATTGAGTTGGCAGGTGAAAACGCATGACAAACCCATTAAACAGATTTTACTTTGACTTTGATTCCATACTTGAGAACAGAGTAAAGGGCGGCGTCAATACATCTCAGCAAATCAACAACGGGCAGCAGCTTGCTTATGGTATTGCCTCAGCAAAGGAAGTGCGCTTTACCGCCGTTAATCTTCCTAACCCCGCTGAATACTATATTGATAAACCCGCAAGCTGGCGAGTGTACAAAGACGGCGTAGAGACAGTGAAAGGCACTGTATACGTAAAGAACATAAGCAAGAGGAATGCAGCAGTAGAGTTTACCTGCTATGACGCTATGTGCCTGTTTGACGTCATTATTGACGATTGGCTAGACGCGCAGACATTCCCAACGACGCTAAGAGAATTGCTTCTAAGCCTTTGTGATTATTGCGGCGTCATTGCAAACGTTCCAACAAGTTTTACCAATAGCGACGCGATAGTATATGACAATATCACTACTGGGAATCTGACAGGCCGCGCTATGCTTCAATGGATTGCGCAGTTTGCGGCTTGCTATGCGACGGTCAATAGCAACGACCAGCTTGAGTTAAAGAAGTACGTGCAGACAACTAAGACGTTAAACAATACGCAGTATGTGAAGCTGGAGTGCGCCGAGTATGAAGTAGACCATATTGACAAAGTTCAGGTACAGGTTATGGATAATGACGTTGGCGTAATCGTCGGCACGGGTACTAACACTTATGTTATCCAAAATAATCCGCTATTCTACACAGAAACGGACAGCGAAATTAGGCCGTATGTCGAGGCGATTTATGACGTTGTAACGCCGATTACTTACACGCCGATGAAGATTACTCTTCTGGAAGACCCCGGCATAGAGTGCGGCGATATCATTACCGTGAACGGCAAGACGGCCTATATTATGTCAAAGGTATTGAGCAAAAAGCAATGCGAGCTACAGAGCGTCGGCACTAAGACAAGAGATTCGCAGCAGGACGCCGTTAACTTGGCAATCAATGCGTTGCGCGGCAGATATAATCTATTGAAACGTGAAGTAGATATTACTGTTAGCGAGCTTGGTAACCTGCAAGGCGACGTAAGTAGACTGACACAGACCGTAGACGGCTTTAGCGTAGAAATCCTTGATATTGAGCAAGTGACACAAAGTCTTAGAGAGACAGATAACTTGCTTGCTCAAGAGATAAATAACATGGACAAAGACTTAACCAACTCAATAGAAGAGGTTAGGAAACGCGCCGAGCTAGGTATGACCTCAGAGGAAGTAACAATTAAGGTGCAAGAGGAACTACTTATCACAGGTGTTGACAAGGTTGTTACTACCAACGGTTTTACATTCAATAATAAAGGGCTAACAATTGACAAGTCTGGTTCGCTTTTGAAAACCAATATTAACGAGAACGGCATGAGGGTTACGAGCGACGGCAAAAATGTTTTGGTCGCCGACCAAGACGGCGTGCAAGCTAAGAACTTATCGGCTACTACCTACTTGATTATTGGTAAGAACAGCCGCTTTGAAGACTACAACGAAACCAGAACAGGTTGCTTCTGGATAGGCCAATAAGAAAGGAGGAAGCTTATGGCAACTACAGGTACTATACGTTATACAGGGCCAAACGGCGAGAAGGTCAATTGTTATTGGAAAGCAGAGCCGCAAGGCGTCTATCCTAATTTTCTTTTCACTGTTGAGGCCATTTTAGACCCAAGTTCTGTTGGTGACTTCTACACAGGCAGCGGCGCAAGCGGCGCATTCACAGTAGCGGGGATACCCAATAGAACGAGCCAATCAATGAAAGCGCCTCCCGCCTCATTAATGACCGTTGAGACGTCGTTTGAAAATGGGTATTTGTTGGACGCGCCAATCTCTATCTCAGGCGCTATGAGTTATTGGACGCAGGACGATATAAAGCGAACAGTCACATTCACAGTTAATGACATTATTAATATAACGCCTTACGCAACTGGCACTGTAATACAGGCAGAAGGGCAATACCTAGACCAGCCTGTTAAAATAAGACTTGCGCCGATGTCGCCTACTTATACCAATACCATGACTTATGTGTATGGAACGCAGAGCGGCACAATTGCAACTAAGACGCCTGAAACTACGATTAACTGGACGCCGCCGACTACCTTGATTAATGGGCTACCAGCGACGGCGACAGAGGGAACGCTTACAATTACAACGACGGCCTACAATGGCAATACAGTTGTAGGTACGACAACGATATACACAATGGTATTGGCGGCAAACCCCGCCACTCAAGGGCCAGTATTTAGCCCTGTAATGACCGATACCAATTCGGCGACACTTGCCGTAACAGGCAGCGCGACTACTATTGTCGCTGGAAAGAGTACCATGAAGGTAGTAACTGGCGTCACTGGCCGGGGCTTGGCTACCGTAGTGCAAACCACAATAACAACAGAAGATGACTATATTGAGGGCACAAGAGGCACGCTAAGCAAGCCTTCCCCGCTGGTATCTTTGTATGCAAGAGATACACGGTCATTCATAACAGAGCGCGTTTACACGCCTGTTAAGTACATTAACTACTTTGAGCCGACGGCTATAACTGATACAAGTATGTCGGCGGCGGGCGTATTGACTTCCAAGATTACAGGCAGATGGTTTAACGGCAGTTTTGGCGCAGTGACCAATACAATTACGGCTAGTTTTCGCTATCAAGTACCCGGCGGCTCATGGTCTGCATGGACTAATATTACTCTGACAGTCAATAACGAAATAGTTACTGGAACAGCAACAGTGAACGGCCTTAATTATCGTCAAAGATACGATATGGAAATTAGGCTTGTAGATAAGCTGACTACGGTAACTATTGAAACATCTTCAATGGGAACTCCAGTATTCGACTGGAGTAAGACAGACTTCAACTTCAATGTTCCTGTTAATTTTGCAGCGGGCGCAACTGGTGCAAGCAGCGCAGTAGTATATACCTGCAATACAGTTTCAACTACTGATGCAAAGGTACTGGTAGGAAATAATAACTTGTCGGTTATTGAAGGTACTTCTATCTTTGTCGCGTTTACTCATATCAACCTTGTAAATAACGTGACATTCCGCATTGGTGTAAAAACTTACCCTGCTATATCTCTAAACGGCACGCTAATTAAAGCATGGGCCGAAAACTCTTTAGTAGAGTTTATTTATACCAATAACGCTTTTACACTTGTAACAAGAGGCGACACGCAACACACGCCTACGCCAGTAGAAGATAAAGAGGTTGTAGTAAGAGAATCAATACTATTAGGCGGCAATAGCTTCACTTCCTCACACTTCCTTGGAGATTTTGACCGCTTGAGGATTTACGCAAGACTTGGCGACAGATACACTATTGGCGAGATTGATGTTGCTTATCCGCGCTTGGCTGGCACAATCAAAGGCGGCATTTCAGTGCCAACGCCTGACTTAGTAACCAGCAGCACTTCAACTTCAATCACAAACTACGTTATGCAGTTCACCATTAATTTAACAACGCAAGTATTTACGCTTGATAAGATACTGCAAATGAAGCCGTCAACCAGCGTTGATGTAACAAGCAACTCTACCTACAACATCTATAGAATTGTAGGAATAAAACAATAGGAGGAATATACTTATGGAAGCGACAGCTTTTATTGACCTAATCTCAACTCTTGGATTCCCTATCGCTTGCGTTATTGCAATGGGGTGGTTCATGTCTAAGATGTGGACGAATAGCCAAACCCGCAGCGCTGAAAGAGAAGAGCGCATGGCGAAGCAGATTGATAGGTTCGGCGATAGCTTAGACAATTTCAATATTACCTTGGTTAAAATAGACACCCGGCTTGAGAACGTGGAAAAAAAGGTAGAGAGCCAGAGCTAAAATGCCGCTCACGCGCTCTACGATACGCCTAGAATCGCTTTTACCGTGAAACCGGGGAAGAGATGCCCCGCGCGGCAAAACGCGCTCAAATCGGAAAATCGCCCATTAGTTCAAGCAAACCAAGGCGGCTGATACCACTATCAGCCGCCTTTTTTCTTTATTTGATTTTCAATGGCTATCACAATGTCACTCATGTTTACATCTAATGCGCGGCTTATTCTATATAAGGTTTCAAGCGTTGGCTTGCGTTCACCGTTTTCAATCGCGCTTAAATGTGAACGTCCAATATCTGATAGTCCGCTCAATACTTCTTGTGTTATGCCTTTCCCACTTCTAAACTCTGCTATTGCTTGCCCGACAATTTTTGGGTCTAATTGCATTGTGCTCATTGCTTATCACCTCTAAATAAAGTGTAAGCCAAAACAAGCGCGGCTCTGAACACATATGTTGACCTTTGACTACATATGTGGTATTATTTTGTGTGATGGTATGTTAGACTTATACCAGAAATAAAACAATATAAGGGGAGATATCCAATGAAGAAACGTGCTTTATCCTTTGCGCTTGCGCTTGTGATGTGCCTTGCGCTCTTGCCCATGTCCGCGCTTGCTGTTGATTGGGCAGAGGTGGAATGGTCAGATTTGCCGTTTATAGGGGAAGATACAGGCGAAGAATTTGTAATACAAAAAGAATTGTTTACTGGCTCTTATCTCTCAGAAGATGGGCTTATTATTTACAATGAGAATGGAAAAATGATTCCAGAGATAAAATACAATGCTCTTATACATTATAATGGCCCTGGCGGTGCTGTTGTGATACCAAACGGTGTCGAGTATATACACTCTTCCGCGCTTGCAGAAGGCATTTACTGGACTGATAAAGGCGAAGAAAAATTCACACAATACAACACTTATTACAACACCAACAGAAAAGCTGTTACAAGCGTCACAATACCCAATAGCGTAAAAGAGATTGACGGCAGCGCATTTACTGATTGCAGAATGCTAGCAAGCGTTACATTACCGGACAGCCTAACTGCAATTGGGGATAGTGCATTTGTACGATGCACAAGCCTAAAAACTATAAGCATACCAAAAGGGATAACAGCTATTGAAAACAATACGTTTAGAGAATGCACGGGTCTGACAAGCATAACGATACCTGACAATGTAACAAAAATTAAATCTATGGCTTTTTCAGGTTGCACAAATCTTACCGAAGTAACGATAGGAGCAGGTGTAACGAGCATAGAAACACAGGCGTTTGAGAATTGCCCAAGCCTTACGACAATTAAAGGCGTTTCGGGGTCTTACGCTGAAACATACGCAGAGAAACAAGGCTATAAGTTTGTTTCAACTGGTGGCACTACTAACCCGACAAAACCCGTCCTTGACCTCACAAGTGCAAGCTCATGGGCGCAAGAGGGCATAACAAACGCCGTGGCGGCTAACCTTGTACCGCAAAACTTACAAAGCGCATACCCGCAAGCGACAACCCGCGCTGAGTTTGCCGCGCTTGCCGTTGCATTGTATGAGCAAGTCAAAGGAGCGGAAATAACCGAGCGGAAAACCTTTGACGATACAAGCGATATTAACGTCGAAAAGGCGGCGGCAATCGGTATTGTATCAGGAGTAGGCAATAACAAGTTTAACCCCAATGTAGGACTGACCCGCGAACAAGCGGCGGTTATGCTTGCGCGGCTTGCGGACGCAGTTGGAAAGCCTTTAGCAAAGCAAGCGGCAACCTTTAATGACAATGGCAGTATTGCGACATGGGCAATTGAGCAAGTAGGCCAGATACAAGCGGCGGGGATTATGAGCGGCGTTGGCAATAATACCTTTGCACCGCAAGGCGCATACACAAGGGAACAAAGCATTGTGACAATATTGCGGTTATATGATGTAGTAAAATAGAGAGTAATACATAGAGGGCAACGGCTAATAACGCCGTTGCCCTCTATTTTGTTTGCTTGCAAAAACCGCCGAAAAATGTTAGAATATAAGTATTTCAAGCGGGTTTGCTGGAAGTATTGTTTATTTTACGCAGCAGCAATCTTACGAAACAAATTTACATCCCGGTTACACGTAACTTAAATACTCTAAGTGTAATCGATAATGGGTAGGCGCGTCAACAAATGTAGAAAAAATAAGGAGTTGGGAGAAGGAGTGTCAAGATTTCTACAAGAAATAAAAAAGCCCCAAAAAGGGGAAAAATTTCGTGCAAAACAAATCGCTATGAGTGCCATTCTGAAAAGGGTTAGAGTTAGTATGTCATCTTGAATTAGATATATTAATAGCCAATCAGGTTCAATGTGACATTCACGAAAATCCTCTAAGTCTCCAGATAGTTTGTGGTCTTTGTTTTTGTCAGAAAGCGGTATCTTGTATTAATAGTGAGATTATATTTTCAAGATTTCCAACATCATAGCCACGTTTTTTAACAGCTTTAAAATCTTTCTTAAATCTGTTGGAGTACCTAATTTTAAGCATTTAAGTCCTCCATAAGTTCTTTTACATTATTAAAAGTAAGACTAAGATTTCTATTGTTTTTCACATCATCTATAGCCTGCTGGGTTTCTTGATTTGGAGTAAGAGAAATTTCAAAAGGGATTTTGCCTTGTCGTACAGATTGACGAATGAAAATATTTACAGCCGTGGTCATATTAAGACCTAGCGCATTAAACAGAGTTTCAGCTTGTTCTTTTATCTCTTTATCTAAGCGTATAGTCATGTTGGTGGTTTCTGACATCTGTAACACCTCCCAATTGTAAGTTGATTATATTAAATTATATGTGCTATGTCAATATTATGCACACGTTATGCACATATATGTTTAAATTATCGTCTTGTAGGGTCGTTAGATCTGCCAACAAGGTAATCGAGGGACACTTCGAAATAGTCGGCTAGCGCGATAAGTTTTTCAAAGCTGGGTTTACGCGCTCCTAGCTCGTAGTTCTGTATGCCTCTTTCACTTGTTCCTATTTCTTTAGCGAGTTGCCTTTGTGTAACTTTCCTTGATTTTCTTAGGTCTTTAAGATGTTCATTAAATTTAAACATTACAATACCTCCAACTAAATTTTCAAAAGTATTGACACAAACATATGAGTGTGCTAATTCACCTTCTAGTAGGGTCATCAGAAAGACCTAGTAAGTAATCGGCTGAAACATTGAAGTAGTTGCAGAGTTTGATGATTACATCATATGCAGGCTTAGTTTTTCCATATTCATATTTTTGGAAAAGGCTTTCTGAAGTTTCAATGTTGTTAGCAATCTCTTTTTGAGAGACTTTATTTTGAATGCGTAACTCTTTTAATCGTTCAGGAAAACCAGACATAATAACACCTCAAAAATAATTTTATAAAAACCTTGACACATCAAATATGGGGTGTTATAGCTGCATAACACATCAAATATGATGTGTTGAATAAGTAAGGAGTAGGTGGAAATTTACAATAAGTTAAAATTTTATAGAGAAAAAAAGGGATTATCACAAGCCAAGTTATCAAAAAGGTTAGGGGTTGGAGAAACTCACTACCAAAAAATTGAATATGGCACAGTAAACCCAAGAATCGAAACAGTGCTGCTCATTGCACGAACGTTGCAGATAACAGTATAAGAGTTGTTCCCATTCACCAATGACGACAATCTTTTACAACAAAATAATACCACAGAAAAATTGAGAAGTAAATAAGGTTGTCTATATCAGGAGAAGGTGAAAACAGCTAAATGACATTTATATGGGTAATAATAGTTTCAGTCTTAGTTTCAACAGTAGTAGCTAGTATGATTTCGGTTATAGTAACTTACACTGTGTGCAAATCATTAGTCATAGGACTCATTCATTACGCAGAACGTTGCAATGGGATCAACGATAAGATTGGTTGATATTTTATCTATGGTCACGACCAAATCCAAGTGAGCTATCAATACAGACCCGTAAAGGCATATCAATTATGGAGATTAATCCAGAAAAGATAGGAGGCATTAAACAAATGGGAATGCATTATGAAGGATTACAGGCGTTAGAAAGTATGCTTAGCAAAAAAGAAGCTGCATGCGCCCAAGGAAATAGTAAAGCTTTTAGACGGCTTAACAGTTTCAGAAGCACATGCGATCCTTGAGTACATGAAGTTAAAAGTAGAGTGATTAGGAATGATTAGCCTTCACTAAACGTTTGTGCGAAAGAATTCATAGGCTTCTTTGTAAACGTCTAAAAACTCTTCTTTCGTCGCTTCAACTAAAGACAATGTTTTTATGTAAGTGATAGCTAAGTCGTGTGCTTTTTGGATAGGGCTTGGGACAACAATATAAGTACTCATTGTATTCACCTCTTTCGTCTTTATTCACCTTCTAGTAGGGTCATCGGAGCGCCCAACAAGGTAATCTAGGGATACATTGAAGTAGTCGGCTAGCTTTAATAAAACAGGCAAAGTTGGCTGTTGCTCACCTTTCTCGTATCGCTGATAGTTTCTTATAGATATGTTTATCGAATTTGCAATATCTTTTTGCAATAAATTTTTAGAGGTCTTTAGTGCTATAATTCTTTCTGGGAATTCCATCTTATCAACTCCTAATAAAAAAATATAAAGACTTGACAAGACATAAACGTCATTTCACTATTAACACAACAGGACGCAAACGTCATGTTAAATAAAAAAGGGGACGGTGAACATAAATACAGAATTAAAAAAAACACGTGAAAAATCAGGCTTAACGCAAGTGCAAGTTGCTCAAAGCGCCAGAATAACAGCTAGAAATTACCAACGCATTGAGAAAGGTGTGCAAGACCCTAAAACATCAATCGCTATACTGATAGCAAAAGCATTAAATGTAAAGGTAGAGGGAATATTTCCACTACAAAAGTAGAATAACATACCACAATGGTAATTGTAAACACTAAAAAAGCCTCTATGCGAACTTGTTAAAAAGAAAATAGGGTGATAATCGTAAAAAATATAGTTTACATGAACATTGAGCTAGAAAGAGCAAGACTGCAAATGAGCAAAGTGAAAATATCAAAAGAGTTAGGGATAGCGACAAGAACTTATCTTCTTTATATAAGAGGAGAAACTCAAATACCCTCAGGAATTTTGCTAAAAATGAGAACTCTTTTTAACTGTACTATTGATTACTTATTAGGGGTTAGCGAGAAAAGGAATTAAACGAAATGTATTTTACTAACTTATCAACTTAGGAGGTGATTAATATACAAGAAGAAGTAAAAGCTTGGGGAAAAGAAGTAAAAAAACAAATTATTGAGCTTGGTGTCACAAAAAAAGAATTTGCGGAAATGGTTGGTGTGGACTACAGAAACCTGTGTACAACATTGAGTGGCACGTTTGTAAGTTTTAAGGTAATTGAACGTGTTAATGCGTTCCTTGAAGAAAAAACGGAGAAGGTTAATTAAGGTACTACACAACATGAGCAAGCATCAGAACAAAGGTCTCTTGTATTAGATTCAAGCATTTGTTGAGAAAGGAGCTTTATATGGGGGAAATCATAAAAAATAACCCTGCACAGAAGTATATATCAATGTCTAAATACGGCAAATTAATGGATTTATCTCAAGCAACGGTAAAGCATCTGTGCGAGACAAAACAAATTGATTGTGTGAAGTGCGAAGGCGGTACATTTAAAGTTAGAGAACCTGCACCAACAGGGTATGTTTCTAAGCAAGAATATTTAGAAGTTGTAAAGGAAAACGAAAGATTAAAAGCCGAAAAGGCTGCTTGCTTAAGCATCCTTGTGGGTTAATACTCCAAGACCGAAAGGGGGAATACCATGCAGGCAACAAAATCTAATGAAATAGACCTGAATCTCAAAAAGCAGTCAACAAACATAATTTCCTTATATAAATTCGCTTATATATCATCAATTGGTCTAGATTAAAAGCATATGTTTTGTATAGCAAAAATGCTAAAGTGGTTAGAGATTGTTTTGTAGGATAAGAAGTATTATGAATTGCTTGCTACAGAACTCAATATAAAAATGGAGTATTTAGCTTCAAAAACAGGTAAAGAGGCAGATATGTATGCCGTTTTTAATTGCTGGATTGTCAATCCAAGTGCAACACCTTTCAAAGAAGAGAAAAAACTTCAGCAGGAGTTTTAACCCCCA
>CAZTAY010000013.1:0-27937 GCA_964611655.1 uncultured Eubacteriales bacterium | reverse complement strand
CTTTGAATGCATCTGTTGCAATCAAAATAATATCAATAATCCAACCCATTCCAAAAACGCCTCCTGTTAAAAACCAGATTATACCAGTTCCAACTTTGCCTACATAAAATCTGTGTATTCCAAGATAACCTCCGAAAAAACAAAGCAAAATTGCTATGACTTTATCTTTTCTTGGTATTTCGAGGTAGGGATTATTATAATTAGGAGTTTCAACCCTTTGCTGCGTGTTGTCAATATTGCTATTGTTGTTATAGTGATTGTTGTTATTATAATTGGAATTACTGTTATTGTTGTTTTTATTAAAGTTAATACCTGATGAAGGTGCTTGAGTTAGATTATTTATATCGTTTTTACAGCATAATCTTCCTTGTATTTCTACCATACAATCTTCGCAAAATGGTTTACCGCAATAAGTGCAAACTCCTGCTGCTTCTTTTTCTTTATGAATAACACAGTTCATAATATTTCCTCCAAACAACTTAGACTATTAATATAGTATATGTCCTATAGTGAACTTAATAATTCTCCAAAGTGAGTCCTGAATAATGATTATTAGGTTGAGTGAATGTTAAACCATTTAATAGCACGCAATAAAATGGTTTTATTTAAGTTAACACTATATTATATTATACAACTTTATAATTCAATTAGAAAGTGTAAATACTAGAAATATAATACGTATTTGAAAGTCAATTTGTTTATAATTTTGAAATTTTATTGACAAAGGAAAACATATCACATATAATTTTTATGACACATGCGTCATTTACGTTTTTTACCTCATGAGGCGTTTAATATGATTACAAAATCACAGAAGAAAAGAAAATTGATCCTTTTAGCTGCCGAACAGGTGTTCATGAAAAAGGGTTTTAGTAGTGTTACTATGAAAGATATTATCGAAGAATGTAACATTAGCCGGGGTGGGATTTATTTATATTTTTCCTCCGTGGAAGAAATCTTTGCCGAAGTTTTGTCCGTTAAATATAAAATGCTTATGGAGCAGCTTGAATTAAATGTGTTTAGTCAAAAGCCGTTTAGACTGCTTATTGATGATTTTTTTCGTACCCAAAAAAGATGGCTTTTACAAATGGAAGGCGGTATGACTGCCGCTAAGTTTGAATACTTTTTCTCCAGAAGCGAAAAAAAAGACAAGTTGTTTTTACTTAATCAGTTTCATCAAACAAAACAATTATTATTACGCATACTACAGTATGGTGCATCAAAGAACGAAATTAAATTTGATGATCTAATACTCCTTGCGGAACATATTATGATATTTCTTGAAGGGCTTGAAACATTATCAATGGTAGGGGGAGTTACCGAAAAGATTATTGATGAACAAATTATGTTAATAAAAGGCCTTATTTGGACTAACGAAAGGATGAAGTGATTAAAATGATTAATGTTAAGAGCAATATTGTTTTCCTTACTCAAATTTCTCTTTTAATTGCCATTGAGTTTATAGTATGCTTTACACCACTGGGTTCAATACCTATAGGACCTGTTGTAATGACTCTTTCTCATTTACCTGTTATCGTAGCTGCAATAGTTTTAGGCAGAAAAGCAGGCGTTTTACTTGGATTTATATTTGGATTATTCAGCTTTATTGTTTGGACTTTTATACCTCCTTCACCAGTTGCATTTGCTTTCACTCCTTTTTACTCAATTGGCGCAGTACAAGGCAATCTCTGGTCTTTAGTAATCTGTTTTGTACCTAGAATCCTAATTGGCTTTGTAGCAGCATATACTTTCGAGTTATTATCTAAAAATACAACTAATAAAACTTTAGCGTATGTAGTAAGCGGTGTCCTTGGAACTCTTGTTAATACATTCTTAGTCCTCGGTGGAATTTATATTTTCTTTGGACCTGCCTATGCAACTGCTTTAGACATGGGTTATGAATTGCTTTTAGGCGCTTTTGGTGCAGTAATTTTAACAAACGGTATCCCAGAAGCTATCTTAGGCGGTGTTGTTGCTCTTGCGGTATGCCTGCCACTTAAAAAGTACGTAGTAAGTAAAGCTCATTAAATATAACATAAAAAAGGTGTAGCGACTATTTCAATCTTTGAAGTCACTACACCTTTTTACAAATCATTAGCTATTGGTTTTGAAAAAATCACTTATTGCCATATAAAAGGGGTCTTTATTTATTAAAAGGATTTTACTATCAGCAATAAAGCTTACACTTTGAAGTGATCTATCATAATAATACATTTCTATAGCACAATAACTACCATCCTCAAGCTCTAAAGCAACAGTAATCCCTCCTTTTTTAAGAAGCATTGAGAAAAAGTCCGGTCTGTAATTTTTAAAAGCATCCACTTCCACATCGTTAATGCCTAACAGTTTAGCGTCTACTATCTTTCGTTTATCCCTGACCTTTTCTTCAAAAATTTTCTTTGCTTCAATAATCCAGCTTTCGTCCTTAGCAATTGCAGTAACAACATCTTCTGACAATTCCGGACTAGGCTCTCTATGAAAATACACCCTATTTATATCAGAAACTGCACCTGTTTCAGAGTCCAATAAAACATAATAGCGCCAATACTTCTCACCCAATGCATTTAAGGTATTTGTTTTATAAGGCTCATAGGTTATGAACCATGTTCCTTTTCCGTGTTCTCCTTCTGAATCCCTGCCAAATGACGCTCTAACAACTAAGTTTGAGGGGTCTGTTTCAAATATTTTCTTAAGATTTTCCTCCGCAATTACGATTGCAACTTCCTCTTTCATATCCTTGTCTGTGGGTATAGGCTTGTTTCCGCTGCGTTCAACTCTTGTCATTAAAGCATAATTTATTTTTGTTCTCATGTCTATTGTCATAAGCAATTCTTCGTCTGTTAACGGTCTATCGGGATAATGAAAACTGTCTTTTTTAATGTCATAATAATAATCGTAGTCGCCTGGCTCAAGGGGTAATGTGTTTTTAGGCCTTAAGCCTTCATATGTATATTGATCATCCAAAATCAACATTCGCATTTCTTCGTCATGGGACAGATTTCGGTTAGTTATAGAAGCGGCTGTGTTTGAGTTATCAAGGCTTTCACAATAAAACTTCATATCTTCTTCTGTTACTGACTTTGCAAGGTATTCATCCAGAACTTTTGTTGAGCCAAGTTGACTTTCTTGCTCACCTGTGTTATTTAATGTCTTTATGCTGGCAGATATTCCAGGTTCTATATCCTTTTCTTTTTTATCTGATGCATTTGTTGTTAGAAATAATGTACCTATGCAAAGCATTAGCATAAGGCTTACAATAGCGATTGAAAAGCGACGTTTTTTAAAAAGCAGCCTAAGTTTAATCATCTTTATTCTCCTCTCAATATTCCTTTTATTATCGATCATACAAAGCATTCGCGGAACAAAGGAAACTCCATTATATTCAGCAAGAACTGAAACCAAAGAAACACTGTATTCTTTGTGCTTTTCATATCCTAATATACTCAAAACATAAGCATCGTTTGATAGCTCCATATCCTGCCTTACATATTTAAATATAAACAACAGAAAAGGATTAAACCAATAAATAACCTGAAAAGCAATAAGCATATAGTTAATTATTAAGTCTTTTCGTTTTATATGAGCAAGCTCATGAAGTAAAATATGAGAAATGCTTTCTTTATCCAGTTCTTTTATAAATGTTGGTAAAATAACAACTGGACGAAATAATCCAATTACAGCAGGGGTGTTTACAAAATCCTGAATAATGATTTCGATATCTTTATTGTCAAGTCCTAAACTGGATCTACAAACCTCGGCTATTTCATAGTAGGGCTTGTAGTCAAGGCTTAGTTTATGAGCTTTAATTTTTAGCCTTAATCTAAGGGCAGTTATTAGCATAAACAAGGAACTACCTATGCAGGCCGTAAACCAAATTGACGGAAGTATTATATCAAAAAATACAGAATCTTTTTGAATTGCGTTTAAAGCGGTTTCAGCCGTGACTTTGCCATCAGTGACAGGCGCTGAATTATCAAATTGATTATATCTATATTGTTCAAACAATCTGTTAATTGCAATTTCATCGTATTTAAATGAAATATTTTGATTCTGGCTGATGTTTATTAAGGATAAGTTGGTTTCTGGTCTGAAAGGCAAGATCAAGGCAATAAAAGCCAAAATCCATATTGCATATTTCCAATGCGGTGATATATAAAAATCCGCAACACGGCGTATAATCATAATAACAACTGCTATACACAATCCTGTTAAAGACATAAACAAAAGTTTATAAAAGACAGGCGCAATTATAGAGGATATAAACAAATGAATCTGCATGATTAATCCTCCTCAATTTGATCAAGTAACCTCTCGACATCAGCTTTGCTTACTTTTTCTTCACGTATAAAATTTAGCAGCAGGTTTTGTACAGAACCATCAAATACACGTTCTAAAAAATTTTTGCGAGATAGTGCAACATACTCATCTTTTGTAATGAGGGGATAGTACATATAATTTCGTAAATTTATTTCTTCTGCTTTTACAGCACCTTTTTGTACGAGCCTTAGCAACACAGTTTTAAATGTGCTTTTATTTTTACTTTCAGCTCCTTCCATATTTTTATAGATTTCTGGTGAGGTTGCAGAGCCTTTTTCCCAAAGAACTTTCATGATAGGAAGCTCACCTTCAGAAATGATTATAGGTTTTTGCATAATGTCTACTCCTTTCAGTTTACTTTTGTAATCTCAACATCAGTTTACATTAGTAGTCTCGATTTGTCAATTATTTTTATAGCGAATTAACAAAAACTTTAATGTTGCAGATAAATTTTCTATATGCTAAACTCTTTAATGTTACGTCGGAAGATTTACGGAGGGTAAAATGCCTTTATTTTCATTGCAAAACGTGAAATTCTTGGACTTTATTTCTTATCCTGATATTGAAATTAATGAAGGCAAGGCAACTTTTATATGCGGAGACAGCGGATGTGGTAAATCAACCCTTCTTAAGCTATTAAACGGAATTAACTCTGCCAGTAAAGGAATAATTAAATATTTGGATAAAGCTATTGAGGAGTATAATCCAATTGTTTTAAGAAGAGAGATACTTCTTGTCAGTCAATTAGTTTATTTATTTGATGGAACTATTAAAGATAATTTCAATGAGTTTTTTTCTTATAGGGACTTAGAAATGATTAGAGATGAAGAAATCCAACAGTATTTGAGTATCTGTTCTGTTAATCTTCCTCTTGATTATGATTGCAGATCCATGTCAGGCGGAGAACAGCAGAGGGTTTTTATTGCAATTTGTTTGGCGTTAAAACCGGATGTTTTAATGCTAGATGAACCGACCAGCGCCCTTGATGAGAAAAATGCCAATGCGCTTATGGAAAATATAACAGGGATTTGTAGAGAGACAGGCAAGACTTTGCTGGTGGTTTCACATGACAAAAAGATCGCCGAGAAATACGCTGATCATATAATATTGCTTCACTGATTAAATATTATAGCTGATTCGGTTCAAATCGAAGCGAAACAAGCGCCATGCGCTACTCGTTCCGCTTCGCGCAATTCGTGTGGCAGGGCGATTAATTCAATTGATAATCGTCTTACACAAACAAGTTTGCTACAGCCGATTGCTGGTTAAATTAGATATAGTCTAGATTGTCTAAGAACCTGTGTTCAATAATGGGTTAACTGAATTTGACCATTTTTTTTGCAATGAAACAATTTTGACAAGCTGCTTTAGGCAAAGAAGGCGGAAAACAGGTTCAAAGGCGGGTGACAGCTTTTGTATACATGTTATGATATCTATTGTGATGCAGAAACAATAAGAGGTGAGTAATGAACGACATAGTGTCACTTCAATTACACCAGTTTGTAATTGTTTATTTACTTTTGTTTGTAGTGCATTTTGTGATGAAAAAATGCCATATTAATCAGACAAAACTGCTTTTGATTGCAAGCATGAGCATGACCTTACAGCTTATTATAGCAGGGCTTGTGCTTACTTATATATTTGAAAATCCCAATCCGTTGTTTACTGTTGCTTATATAGTTTCTATGACCGTGTTTGCTATTTATATGGTTATAAAGAGGAACAATCAAATAAACAAAAAATTCAAGTATATCGTGGGAATATCAGTTGCTGCAAATGGGTTATTGATACTATGCTTTTTTATTATGGTTATAGTTGGAGTTAGTATTTTTAATCCAAGATACACCATTCCGATTAGCGGAATGGTTGTCGGAAATACTATGACGGGAGTGGGGCTTGGGCTTAGAACTTTTAATATAAACATACAAGCGGAGCGAAAGAAGATTGATACCCTGCTTTTTATGGGTGTAACCCCTAAAAAGATTTTAGAGCCCTTTGTCAACCAGGCAATTGAAACGGCGCTTTTGCCAACCCTAAATTCAATGCTTGGTATGGGGATTGTGTCATTGCCTGGAATGATGACAGGTCAGATTTTGTCAGGGACAATGCCCACAACTGCCATTTTATATCAAATAGCAATAATAATTGCTATAAGCACAGCAACATGTTTAGCGGTTTTTTGTTCACTGTATTTTGGCAGCAGAACCTTGTATAATAAAAGGGATCAGTTGTTGATATAGCTAGGGCGTGTTCCTGCTATTTAAGACGTGGCGTACAATCTGCATAGAGAAAGGGCACAGAATCAGCCGTAAAGATTGTGGTTAGCTTACACGGACTTAAACTTCAGTATTTTCAGTTAGCATATCCAGCTTCCCTGTCTCTGGGTCAATAATAAAACCATAGACCCTAATGTCACTGGGCACTAGCGGATGGTTTTTTATTATGGATACGGTTTCTAAAATAGATTCTTGGGCGCTGTCAAACCCTTTTAGCCATTTGTTAACATCTATACCACAAAAGTTTATCATATCTATTGTTTCTTGTGGAATACCCCTTTCTAAAATGCTTTCCAGAAGGTTAGAGGACTCCAAGTTCTGCATACCGCAATCATGATGACCTATCACCAATATTTCCTCAACACCTAAATTATATATAGCAATAAGTAGGCTGCGCATTACGCTTCCAAAAGGATGCGTAATTAATGCTCCTGCATTTTTTATTATTTTTATATCACCGTTTTTCATATCAAGAGCAGCAGGCAAAAGCTCTGTGAGTCTTGTATCCATACAAGAAAGTATAGCGATTTTTTTTTGAGGGTATTTGGTTGTAGAAAATGTTTTGTATTTTTCTGTTTCTACAAATTCTTTGTTGAAATTAAGAATTTCTTCAATATGTGACATGGTATTTCTCCTATCTTTTAAATTGATATAAACAAAAACTTTTTTATTATTATATATGTAGTATTTTTAAAGTCAATATTTTTTGTTAAAGTATTCCAAAGCTTAACATGAAATTTTCGAACTGAAAATCAGCGTCTTTAGGCTATCTACGATGCAGATAAATTGCTTATGCCAAACGGAATTGTTATATTAGCCAGAAAAATAATATTTTAAATGCTTGTAACAAATTCTTTGGTCATGCCATATTATGTAATTGTACACATAATTGAAAGGAGCAAAGAATCATGGAAGTAGAACTTTTTGGTTGCCTTACTAAATATATTGGTAAAACAGTTACTATATTTACAAAAAGCGGAGGTCTTTCAGGTAGTGGCTTCACCGGCGTTTTAGTTGCTGTTGACAGACACTGCGTAAGCCTTATTACAAGAATTGGTGCTCCTCCAGCTTGTTGCCTAGGAAGCGCATGCACTGGCCCTATCGGCGGCGTAGGCGAATGTTTCGGTAGCGGATTTAACTGGCTCGGAGCAATTACTGAAATACCAATTTGCTCAATTGCAAGCTTCACACATAACGCACTTTAATAAAAATTGCGTTAGTGTTTGAGTTGAAATAAAGTAAACTAACTTAATAATTATCTAAAGCGAAGCTTTATTGAGAATTATTAGGTTGAGTTAACGCCTTACACCATGTTTGTTAAACCTAGTAAACATGGTGTAACTGGTTGCCGTAGGCAATCGGTGGTTTTAACTTAAGTAGTTTTCTAAGTTAAAACAACTCTAGTTTGCTAATCCTACACAATAACATAAGTTCAATGGAATTGCCTTTGGTAATTCCATTGAACTTCATTTGTAGTGATATATTAATGTGAGTTTGGCGTTTGCAATACTCTTTTCCGCAAACGTAGAACTTTGATTATATTTGCAGGATTTGAGGCAAAAAACGCCACAAATCTAGATCATAACGTAGAATGCCTTGCGGCTTATTCTGCATTGTCGAACTTACATTATAATAAACATTATGGCTGTTATTTACTTTTTACAGCTAAAAATGTAACATGTTGAGTGCATTTAAATATTTTTTCATTAACGATGTTCAAGGTATCTTACCAAGTAACTGTCGTTTATAGTCAATCTCATTTATTAATTAAACTGATTGTTCTATAGCTAATTCAATTTAAATCGGCTGTACAAACTTGTTTGTGTAAGACGATTACCAATTGAATTGCGCTCTGCCACACGAGTGTAGCAAAGCTAAACGAGTGGCGTATGGCGTGTGTTTCGGTAGTTGATTTGAACCGAAACAGCTATAGTATGGAAAAGGCAAAGGGCGCTTAAAGATGCTTACAGATATACCCTATAAAACCTTATAAAAGTTTTCTTTTAATTCTTTCTCTGGCTAGATATTTTTAGTTTTAAAAACAGTCAATAGTTCTTAGAAATGCCAATTGGCTGTATGGTGCAGGGCATGAATTTAATTTAATTTTTATAGCTAATTCAATTGAAAATCGCTATATCTAGCTTGTTTGCTTAGGACGATTTACAATTTAATTATGGCCCTGCCACACGAAACCAGTGGCGCAGGGCACGTGTTTGGTTTGTCTTAGACCGAACAGCTATAGCGGATATATATATAATTTTGTAATTATATCCAAAGTAAATTTTTGCTATAGCAATCTGATTTTATTATCAAATAGACTAATAAAGTCAATTGCATAAGGTTTGCTTTATTATTATCTTTCAATAATGAGGCAGACCTTTAACATTATATTTTAATTATAGTATTTTCTTTACATATTATTTGTTAAAATTAAGAGCAGAGAAAGAGCGCCAAGGATCGACAAAGTATTTCTTTTAAAAATGCCGCAAATGCGGCATATCAGATTGTTGACAAACGATCTTGAGAAACTTTTTAGAGAAAAAGTTTCCCAAACCCTTCATAAAGCTCTGCTTAGAAATGCCGCATTTGCGGCATTTCTTTGAAATTCTTTGCTTCTTTCTTATAAGAAAGAAGTGGGGTTCGGGGCAAAGCCACGAGGTTTTTGTCAATTGTCGACAGCCTGAATGCCGCAAATGCGGCATTTTATTTAAATTCTTATCTTTTTTCTTTTAAGATTGAATTGGGCAAAGCCCCCAGGTTTATTTTAGTTGTCAACAGTCTGAGAACTCTCGATAGAGTGCTTTTGCAATCAAGCTCAAGCTCATATTCTAAATTACATCTGTTCAGGTGCGCCAATACCAAGCAGTGCAAGCCCTGACTTAAGGACCAATGCAGTTGCGCAAACAAGAGCAAGCCTTGCGCTTTTCTTGCTTTCCTCAGCATTAAGTATTTCGTTGTCCCTGTCGATATAGAAATGATTAAACGCCTGTGCAATTGCCATAATATGACGTGAAATCACGGAAGGTTCATTCTTTTCTGCTGCTTCCGAAATCTTAGCAGGATAATCATATAAAAGCTTTACAACTTCCATGCTGGAGTCGTTTGTGATTGCTTCTGCATCAAATTTGGTTGAGATAATCTCTTCCATAGTCTTTCCGGATTTTTTGATCAGGCTCTTTGCTCTGACATAATTAAACTGCACATAAGGACCTGTTTCACCGTCGAAATTCAATATTCTATCCCATGAAAATGTTATGTCTTTGATTCTGCCGTTATAAAGGTCATTAAATATTACAGCACCAATACCCACTATCTTTGCAACTTCATCCTTTTGCTCAAGATTGGGGTTCTTTTCTTCCATTATAGTTCTTGTTTTATGAATGGCTTCGTTAAGTAAATCCTCCATCAAAACAACATTACCCTTTCTGGTGGATAACTTTCCTGTTTCAAGGCTGACCAAGCCAAAGGGTACGTGGATCATGTCCTTTGACCATTCATAACCCATTTTTTCAAGCACCTTAAAGAACTGCGCAAAATGTAAGTTCTGGTCAATTGCGGTCAAGTATAAAGCTTTATGAAAATCATATGTTTTCTTACGATAAAGAGCAGCGGAAATGTCTCTGGTCGCATATAAAGAACCACCGTCACTTCTTACAATTAAGCAAGGATTCATGTTGAATTCCTCAAGCTCAACCACTTGTGCGCCTCTGCTGCTCTTTAGTAAATCCTTTTCCTTAAGCTCTTTGACAACATCATCAATCTTGTCGTTATAAAAGCTTTCTCCTGTAAAAGCATCAAAGGAAACACCAAGCATTTCGTAAACCTTGTTAAACTCTTTAATACTGATTTCATAGAACCAATTCCAGAGACTAAGGGCTTCTTCGTCACCTGTTTGCATCTTCATAAACCAAGCTCTTGCTTCATCGTCAAGTTCAGGATTTTTTTCAGCTTCGTCATGAAAAACAACATAAAGCCTTGTTAACTCTTCAATGCCATCTTTTTCAACTTCTTCTTTATTACCCCATTTTTTATAAGCTGTTATTAGCTTACCAAATTGAGTACCCCAATCACCTAAATGGTTAATGCCAAAGGGTTTATACCCAAGTGCGTCATAAATTCTGTATAATGCACCGCCAATTACCGTTGAACGTAAATGTCCAACATGAAAAGGTTTTGCAATATTGGGTGACGAAAAGTCAATAATAACTGTTTTGTCCTCTCCCATAGTTGATTTGCCATAACCTTCTTTTGACTCAAGCACTTCTTCAAGTGTGGATGAAATAAAAAAACTGCGGTTCAGTCTGAAATTGACATACGCCGCGTCAACTGAAATATCACTAATAAAATCAGGTTTTTCAATCTTTTCAGCCAGCTCGCCTGCAATAACATGTGGAGACTTACGCATGGCCTTTGCCAGTTTAAAACACGGAAAAGCATAATCCCCCAGTTCTTTGCTTGGAGGTACTGTAAGGGTGATTTCTTCTCCCTCAACCTGTAATGCTTGTCCGATTAGGTTTGAAATTTCGTTTTTAAAATCCATATTTCTTAGTCCTTTCTTAGCATTAAAATGGAATAGTCACGATTGACGCAAGCTCTTTTAGAATATTATTGAACACGAAATCAATTAATAGGTATAAAGAACCAATATAACATGCAACGTTTAGTATATTAGACATGAATTTGTTCTTATTTGTATCAATTAAAATTTCCATAACAGAATGAATACAAGATATAAGAATAATCTGCCCTATGAGCAATAAAAAAGCACGAATACTATGCATCTGCAACACCTCTTTTATACTATATAAAGCTGTTTCGGCCTAAAACGGACCAAAGCATGCACCTGAGCCACTCGTACAATCCTGTGGTAAGGGCATATAATTCAATTGTGAATCGTCAGCTATACATAAGCATATGAGGGTTTGGCTTCGCTTATTACTACTTTAAAGCATGGAAGGGTTTGGGAAATACCTGAAAAATGCTTTGCCTATAATTTTGTCTTTATAAACAAATTTATTCTGCCATTCTCTTGAGTCATGTGAACGAGTTCTGTTATCGCCCATCATAAAATAAGCATTTTCAGGGATTTCAAAGGGTCCGTAACTTAAATTATCCTCTCCATTTATGGGGTTTTGCTTCACATATTCATCTTCAAGGGGTGTCTTTGAATCATTAATATAAATCTTGCCTTCGATAATCTCAATCTTTTCTCCCGGCAACCCAACAATTCGTTTTACAAAAAGCTGGCTTTCGTCATCGGGATATTTAAAAACCACTATATCACCCCTTTTGGGGGAATCAGCAATATAGGCAAGGCGAAATGCCAAAACACGATCGCCTGTCATAATTGTATTTTCCATCGAACCTGTTGGTATCTTAGCATTTACAATAATAAAGTTATTTATGAACAATGCAACCAATACGGCAACAATAATTGTTTTAATCCAACTAAAAGTCTCTTTCTTCAACTGCATAAAATACCTCCACTTTTATTAATATCAATATAATAACCCAATTGAAAGCAAAATGAAAGAGTAAATTTAACATATTATTCTAGGTAGTGTTTTTGTTAATGGATTGGCAAGATTTTATAGCTTGATTTTTTGACATTCTAGAATGAATCAAAGGACGCATATGGCAATTCAGTTTGATATAAAAAATATATCTACACCCAAACCGCAAAATACATCCAATTTTAGTTTTGAAACATCTTGATGACAAAGAATGGCGTAAAATTAGACGAAAAGATTTTGATAGCCCAGTGTTAACACGCCCTAATACTGATTGCACCACAGCTTGAAAATTTAATCTCAAACATGGAAATGCCCTATATTATTGTTTTTGCACATGGTAAACACAATCTGCACCAAAATAGGGAAGGTAATCATGCCCAAAAATCCAAACAGCTTAAATCCTACATACACAGTCAGTACTGAAACAATAGGGTTAAGTCCAAGCTGATCCCCCACAATTTTAGGCTCTGCAATGCTTCTTACTAAAGTCAGAATCAGATAAAGACAACAAAGTCCAATTGCAAGTGGCACATTGCCCTTTATCAGTGAAATTAAAATCCAAGGAATCATAACAGCACCTGTTCCAAGAAAGGGAAGGGCGTCAAAAAGAGCAATTCCAGCGCCTAACATAATTGAATTGGGAATACCCAAAACAGTAAGCCCGATTACCAACTGGAAAAAGGTAAGAAACATTAAAATCAAATATGCTCGAAAATATTTAAGCAAGCAATCCTTAACAGCTCTTTGTGCATCCTCAAATAAATATATCCACCGTGAAGGTATAAAGCTTTTAATTTTTAAGGTAACTGTTTCGTATTGTAGAGAAATAAAAAATGAAAGCATAACAGTAAAGATCAATGAGATCATAAAATTTGGTATACTATTAGTAAAACTGCTTGCAATACCAAACCCTTTTTGTGACGCTGAAACAACCAAGTTTTGAAATGATCCCAGTATGCTTCTTTGCAAGGAATCAATGTCAATTCCAAAATCAACAGGCGACATTAAAATTACATTTTCCAATTCTCTTAATATGTATTTAACAGTGGGCATAATATGGTTTTGAAAATAGTCAGGAAAAACTATATAACAATCTTTAATTAATTGGGCCAGTTTCATAACCAAACAAAACAAGAGCCAACCCACAAGAAAATACAGTAAAATCAAGAAACTGACAAATAAAATCTGTTTCTTGACTTTTATTTTGCCGTTAATAAAAAATATAATCGGCTTTAGCATGGACACTAAACAAAGGGCTAATACAAAAGGCATTATTAATGCAATGAAATATTTAAAAGCAATATAAATTATAGCAGCAAGAATACTAAAATAAGCGGCACTTATTATAAATTCTAATTTTTTTTCAGTCTTATCAGTCATTTTTATCTCCTCATTGTTAAAGCTTTATTTATATATTACGCTTTTAGAACATAGTTATATGTGTTTAATTGTAACAATTTAGAAATTAACATAGTGTAACGCTAAATTGTGGATATTAAAGCCTGTTTTTTTCTAGAATTGTGAATAAGTCTGTGGATATTGTGGATAAAATCAAAGATTTATCCACAACGGATTTTATACTTGAATAAAGAATAATTTGATGTTATGATATTTTCTGTAGGATTTTGCCGGAAAAAAGTATTAATATGTAATAATTATACAAGTATTATTATTTTCCGGTATTGCGGTGACAATTAAATCTTACAACAATTTTCTTGGCACAAGCCCTTTTTAGGGGGCTTAGGCTATAAGAAGCAAGTTTTAGTCTGTGGAGTAATATTTTTATTCCATGACAAGAGACTGTTTAATATTAAATCCGCATCTATCAAAAAATGGAGTTATTATTAAACAGGCCCAAAAATTTCCTAAGGAGTGTAGTATGAACGGACAAACAGAAGTAAAAATTGTAAATGCAGATCCTTCAGCAGTAGGCTTGTTTGGACTTGCAATGGTAACACTTGTGGCGTCAAGCCAAAAGCTGGGCCTAACAGGACCTGGAATAGCAATGGTTATCCCTTGGGCTTTATTCTTAGGCGGGATAGCACAGTTATTTGCGTGTCTGAAAGACTGCAAAAGAAACAATTTGTTTGGTACGGTTGCTTTCGGAGCATACGGACTTTTCTGGCTTGGAGTTTCCATGAGCTGGCTTATTAACATGGGTGCTTTAGGAGAAGAATTAGCAAAAGCTGCTGATGCAAAGCAATTAGGTGTTGCGTTTATTGGATACCTTATCTTTAGTATCTACATGACAATTGCATCAACTCAAACTAATAAAGTATTGTTCATTATTTTCATCTTCATTGATTTGCTTTTTATTGGACTCTCTTTAAGCTCTTTCCACATTGCAGAAGAATTTGCTCATAATCTTGGAGCTTATTCAGAGCTTATTGTGGCATTGCTTTCATTCTATGGTTCCGCAGGCTGTGTTTTAAACAGTGTTTTCGGAAAGGTTATCCTTCCCCAAGGCAAACCAATTAAAATGTTTGGTGTTCAAGGCGCTGGTCACTAAGAAAGTATGTCGTAAAATGAGCGGAAAAGATTGTTAGTGAGAACATGCGATAAATAGTCTTTTTGCATAATAATTCCAACCCTGTTTGTCTGATTGACAGCAGGGTTTTTCTATAAGCTGCATTCCGTTGACATAATTCCTATAGTTGGGAAACGGTTTCACCAATACATCAACAATTACAATTGAAGCAGACTCAGTTAGTGAAACAACAGCAACATATACTAAGGCAAGCTAATACATAACCGTAAGTTAAACTAAAGCAAGGGGCTCTTTCATAACAGCCCCTTAGACTGTCGACAATTGACAAAACCTCGTAGCTTTGCCCCGAACCCCTCTTCTTTCGTATAAGAAAGAAGCAAAGAATTTCTAAGAAAAGCTTTTTGAAAGGTTTGAGAAACCTTTTCTCGAAAAAGTTTCCCAAGATCGTTTGTCAACAATCTGAGGGGCTGTTTCATTACAGCCCCTTTTTTTGAAAGAAGGATTACATTGCAAAGATATGCAAAGATAAATACAAAAAACAACCGTGAAATTGTTTTATTAAAAGGTCTGCCCTGCATTTGGGGGAAATGTGCCTTTTGTGACTATATCCACGATAATTCCCTAGACATGGAAGAATGTATAAACTTTAACAAAGAAATACTAAAAATGGTCACTGGTGAATTTAAGCAATTGGAGATAGTTAATTCCGCAAGCGTGTTTGAGCTACCCGGTGAAACACTAGCTCACATTAAAAAAACAGCTATAAAAAAAGGTATTGAAAAATTATATTTTGAGAGTTACTTCCATTATAAAAATAGACTCAATGAAATAAGGGATTTCTTTGGAATTCCCATTGTCTTTAAATGCGGAATAGAAACGTTTGACCATAGTTTTAGAAATCAAGTTCTAAACAAAGGCATTTTTATTAATTCACCTTTGGAGGTTTCTGAACATTTTGAATCAGTCTGTATTATGATTGGGATTCAAGGTCAAACAAAGGAAATGATTAAAAAGGATATTGAAATTGCAAACAAATATTTTGATCATGTGTGCATTAATGTTTATGTAAACAATTCAACAGCCATTAAAGCAGATCCAGAGCTTATTAAATGGTTTAAAGAGGAATTCGCCAATCTTGAGAACTTGGATAAAATAGAAATCCTTTGGAACAACACAGATTTTGGAATTGGCTAATTAAAATAAATATTGACTTGTACAAAATTCTATGCTAGAATTGTTAACGTCGCAAGTGCGGATGTGGCGGAATTGGCAGACGCGCTAGACTTAGAATCTAGTGGGAGACCGTGGGGGTTCGAGTCCCTTCATCCGCATTTCTTTCAAGAGCTGTTTTAGCAGCTCTTTTTTTATATTCGTAAGGGAGGATGCTTAAACATGTTAAAAGAACCTATAACAAAACTAGAATCAATAGGCGAAAAAAGAGCAATCCTCTTTAGAAAGCTAGGTATTTATACTATAAACGACCTTCTCAACCATTTCCCAAGGGATTTAAAAGATAAAGAAGAACTTAAAAAAATATGCGATCTAAAAATAGGAGACACAGCAATAATTTGCGCCGTAATAAGTGATGCTCCTGATAATTTCAGGTTTAATAACAAAATAATGACCAGAGCCATAGTTTCTGATGAAACAGGCAAAATGGAAATGTTGTGGTTTAATCAATCATACATGAAAAATCAGCTTATAAAAGGCGAAATGTATTATTTCACTGGTAATGTTTCGAATAAATACAATAAGCTGGCAATGCTATCTCCAAAGATTCAAAAACAAAACCAGTTTAGTGAGGATATGGAAATAATACCCATATATCCGTCCACATCAAAACTTTCTCAAAATATTATCCTGAAAACCGTAAAAAATGCAATGGATTTGTGCTTGAATGAAATAGAAGAAATATTACCTGATGAAATATTAAATAGAAACCAGTTACTTGGAAAGAAAGAAGCGGTTCAAAATATCCACTTTCCTAAAAACAAAGCCATTTACCAAAGTGCAAGGAAGCGATTGGTTTTTGAAGAACTTTTTATGATGCAAACTGCTTTATTACGGCTTAAATATAAGCATACCACACAACTTTCAAACACGCCCTTTGAAGATTCCGGTTTAATAGAAGAATTTTGCAGCAACTTAACCTTTACCCTGACAAATGCCCAAAAAAGAGCATTAGACGAAACGGTTCAAGATTTATGCAAAAACAAATGCATGAACCGTCTGATTCAAGGAGACGTTGGCTCAGGCAAAACAGTTATTGCAATGGCAATTTCTTACTTAACAATTAAAAACGGCTTTCAGGCTGCTGTTATGGCGCCTACAGAGGTTTTGGCTAAACAGCATTTTGAAAGCTTTAAAGAAATATTTCAATTGTATAATATTGACGTAGTATTACTTACAGGTTCGTTGAATACTAAAGAAAAAAGGGAGGCTGTGGACAAGATTCGCTCCGGTGAATGTAAAATGGTCATTGGTACTCATGCCTTGATTCAAAAATCCGTAATATTTAATAAACTAGGTCTTGTAGTTACGGATGAACAGCATAGGTTTGGGGTTAACCAAAGAATAGCTTTATCTGAAAAAGGCATTAACACCAATGTACTGATAATGTCCGCAACACCAATACCAAGAACATTAGCCCTAATTATTTATGGTGACCTTGACATATCCGTTATTGATATGTTGCCCCCCGGCAGAAAAGCCATAGGCACATGGGCAGTAGACCAGAGGTATAGAAAAAGAATATTTAATTTTATTCGTGATGAAATTTCCAAAGGCAGACAAGCTTATATAATTTGTCCTTCAATAGAAAAAAACGAAAATCCTGCCCTTGAAAATATTTTGTCTGTATTGGAATATACCGAAAACATGAAAAAAGACGCTGTTTTGAAACAGTTTAATATTGAATGTCTACATAGCAAAATGAAAGCCAACCAAAAACATGAAATATTGGAGGACTTTGCAAAGGGCAAAATAGACATTCTGGTATCAACAACTGTTGTGGAAGTTGGAATAAATGTTCCAAATGCAACAATAATGCTAATAGAAAATGCCGAGCGATTCGGTTTGTCTCAGCTTCACCAGCTTCGGGGCAGGATCGGCAGGGGCACAGAGCAATCCTATTGTATTCTAATCAACAACGGAAATTCATCTGTCAGTAAGCAAAGGATGAAAATAATTTCAGAGACAAACGACGGATTCCTTATTTCTGAAAAGGACCTGGAGCTTCGAGGATCAGGGGATTTCTTTGGCGTAAAGCAGCATGGTTTGCCGGAGTTTAAAATTGCAAACCTGTATAGGGATATGGAATTATTAAAGCTGGCTCAAAAAGAAGCTGAAATTATTCTTGAAAATGATCCTTTATTACAAAATTCTGAAAATCAAAAATTAAGCAGCGAAATAAATAATATCTTCAAAAATCAATCCCAAACCGTTTATTTATAGCTGTTGGCTTATTGCCAAGGTTTCAAAGATTAGCCTGTATGTATTTTAGGGTGTGTTCCCACTAAGCTATTAACAATCTTTTCGGTTGATTTTACGCCATTTTTTGTCATCATCTCCTAGCATAATTTTTCTATTATGCGTCGTTGCTCCTTTCTAAATGTCAAAAAATAAAGCTTGAAAATCTTGCCATTCTTAGTAGGAACACTCCCTAGATGAAATAACCGAAAATAAATATTTGCCCTATGAGACATTTTTGTGTATAATAATCTTTAATATTGCTTAATATGACATTTAGGGGTGTGTATATGCGTGTTATTTCCGGGGAAGCTAAAGGTATAAGGCTTGTTAGTCCTGCCGGAAGCGAAACTAGACCAACCCTTGACAGGCACAAAGAGTCGCTTTTTAATATAATAAATCCCTATTTGATTAACAGCCGGTTTTTGGATTTGTTCAGCGGAAGCGGTGCGATAGGTATTGAAGCCCTTAGCAGGGGAGCTTCTTTTTGCTGTTTTGTTGACCAAAACAAAGAATCTGTTGACTGTATAAAACAAAACCTTAACCATACACGCCTTAACCATAAAGCACAGGTATATCACCAAGAAATTATAAACGCTTTAGACCAGCTAAAAAGCAATAATTTATGTTTTGATATTGTATACATGGATCCACCATATGATTTAATCATTATTCCAACGGTTCTAGGGTTGCTCAAAGAATATGGATTGCTTGGAAAGCAAGGTTTTGTTATTGCTGAACATTCAAGTAATTATACCCTAGAAGGTGAAAGTGATTTTATTGTATACAGGGTTAAAAAATACGGTAGGACTGCTATGTCTTATCTTGAAATGAGTGAAAATGAATGAAAGCCCTTTACCCAGGTTCCTTTGATCCCGTTACTTTCGGGCATTTGGATATTATCAAAAGAGCCGCGCGTTTAGCCGATGAACTGGTTGTCGGTGTTCTAAAAAACTCACAAAAGAATCCTATTTTTGAAATAGAAGAAAGAATAGAGCATCTGAAATACTTGACAAAGGATATAGGTAATATTACAGTATCCGCTTTTTCAGGACTGACCTCCGATTTCTTCATTGAAATCGAAGCGGATTGTGTAATAAGGGGTCTTAGGACAAACAGTGACTTTGAATCGGAATTTCAGATGGCAATGATTAATCACAACCTTACAGACAAATTTGAAACAGTTTTTCTGCCCACTGACTCCAAAAACATGTATATAAGCTCAACCGTTGTTAAGGAGGTTATATCCTACAACGGGGATATTAGTTCAATGGTTCCAAAGTATATAAAAGATATATTGTGCAAGAGATTTTGGAAGGAGTAAAATAAATGGATTCTGTAATGGATTTGCTGGATGTTTTGGAAGACACAATCGAATCTAGCAGGGCAATTCCTTTTTCTTCAAAGGTAGCAATCGACAAGAACGAAATGTTTGATATTATCAAAGATATCCGTATTTTTCTCCCCAATGAGATAAAACAATCAAAATGGGTGATGGAAGAACGAGACAAGATTCTTGCAGACGCTCAAAAAGAAGCAGAGGAAATCATAAAGGACGCCGAACATAAGATAATGAAAATGGTTGACGAAACAGAAATCTATAAAAGAGCCAAGCAAGAGTCGGAAGAACTCATTGAAAGCTCAAAGCAAACCTCTAGGGAAATGCGCCTTGGGGCAATGGAGTATGCAGACGGAATCCTTGAACAGCTTCAAAACAAAATGCAGGAAACATTTGACGAATTCAAAGTTCAATCAAATGTGATTGAGGGTTTTTATACCCAATTAACGGACATGATTTATAAAAACAGACAAGAACTTAGGGAACCGGCAAAAGCTAAGGAGCCTACTACATAGAATTGGGAGATTTTCATGAAAATTGCAATTGGTAATGATCATGCGGCTGTAGAGCTTAAACAACAGCTTGTGGATCATTTAAAATCACAAGGACATCAAATTCTAAACTACGGTACGGATATACTAGAAAGCTGTGATTATCCCTTGTTCGCTGAAAGGGTTTCACTTGCGGTCTTAAACTGTGAGGCTGATCTTGGCATTGTCATATGCGGCACAGGCATTGGTGTTTCAATTGCAGCAAACAAGATTCCGGGTATACGAGCCGTCGCTTGTTCAGAGCCTTTTTCCGCAAAGCTTTCTAGGCAGCACAACGATTCAAATGTTCTTGCCCTTGGCGCAAGGGTAGTGGGAGTAGAGCTGGCTAAAATGATAGTTGACGAGTGGCTCTCTGCTTCATTTGAAGGTGGCAGGCACGTTAAAAGGCTTGACATGATAAGTGAAATCGAAAAAAAATACCATCTAGTAAAGGGGCTTTTATAAGTCCTTTTTTCTTTTGAAACCTTTTCGTCGTTTACGGTGTATTTATGTTCAGGAGGTGCTAATGTGGCGGATGAAGAAAAACTCATTAAAAAATTACGCAGAAAGGACAGAGACGCCCTTGAATTAATAATAAGAAAATACACGCCCTATGTCAGTGTTATTGTGTATAACATAATAGGCTACAGCATGACAAAAGAAGATGTGGAAGAGGTGGTTTCAGACGTATTTATATCATTATGGAAGCACGCCGATTCCTTAGAAGAAGCCAAGGGTGGTCTTAGACCATATCTTGGAGCAATTGCAAGAAACAGCGCAAAAAATAAACTACGCAAGCAAACCATACATTCGGAACTTGAACTCTGTGACAACATGATTTCCAATGCAGAAACAGAAAAAACAATAATGGAAAAAGAGGAAAAGCAAATGCTGGTGAAAGCAATTTCATCACTTGGCGAGCCTGACGACGAAATATTCATGCGCTATTATTTCTATGACGAAAAAATAAAAAGCATTTCCCAAATAACTGGACTGTGCCTGTCCACTGTTAAAACAAAATTAGCCAGAGGAAGAAACAAACTAAGAGAAATCATCTCACAAGACGGGAGGGGTTGTAATGAATAAAAATAAGGATCAACTAGACTTTAATATAAAAGATATACATATTGACCCCGAAAAGATAGTTAAAAAAGTTAATGACAATTTAAATTGCGACACAGAGGAAAGGAGAATTTATTTGAAAAGAAAATTTACTAAAGGAGTTTTAGTAGCAGCAGCATTAATAGCCTTGTTGTCCACAACTGTGTTTGCAGCTATAAACTTAAATATTCTAAAGTTGTTTTTTGAAGGTGATACCACATCAATGGATGATTATGTTCAGTCCCCTAAACAAAGCGTTACAGACGGTTATTTTACCTTCACTCTGGAACAGGTTCTGTCAACCAAAAACCAAGCATTTATAGTCTATTCCATAGAAGCTCTTACGGATGAAGCGGTTAATGAGTTAATGGATGATTCGTTTACGGACATGGACACAATATCATTTAAACCTGTTGAAGACTATTCAAGGCTCAATTTCAGTGGATATGGGCAGTCGGAGATAATGGATAAAAGGACAGAAACAAAAAAATATTTTGCCCTTTCCTGTGAAGATATGTACAATAAAGACGAGAGTGATTTTGTTATTAGGCTTAACAAAATGAAAAAACCACAGGACATATTAGTTTCAATGAAAACCAATATCGAAACAACTGAATTTATATTTAAAGGCCAGACCTACGGTGATGCAGTAGTCCAGATTACCCCTTTGGGTTTGAACTTTATTAAATACATTGAAAAGAACAGCAAAAGCTTATTTGACAGTCACCTCGAACTTAATTTCAGAATGGCAAATGATGAAATCAAAACATTTAACCAGTTACTGGAGCTAAAAAGTGGTGTATTACTTGAAGAAGGAGATGTTTATAATCGTTATAAAATAAGCGCGTTGTTTAGAGAAATAACACCTTTGACTGAATTTAAAAGCATTATACTTGGCAGTATTGAATATGATATCGAGGATCTATCCAAAACAAAACCTTTTGAACTTGAAGAAAAATTACAACCCTTTACAATGAAACCATTTTATAAGGAACATTTATGGATACCTATTCAAGAATTATGCGATAATTTGGGAGCAGAATATGAATGGGACGATAATTCTAAAACTTTTAGCTTTACTTATCGTAACCAAAGCTATGTGATTACGCCAAACAGCGACAAGATTTTGCTAAACGGCGAAACAATAAGTTTCTATGAAGGATTAAACGATCAAAAAGCTTTTATTCAGGATGAAAAACTCTATGTTAGTTATAACTTAGCCCTGCTGATGAAAATCAGATGCAATGTAGTAAACTTCTATGACCAACAAGGCAATTTAATTGATGCTAAAGACTGGATATGGCAGGTAATTCCATAGAAAAAATAATTTGTTATGCTAGTGCAATTGAATATGAGTATAGAAAACACAATCTCTCTGCAACATCAGTGTAGAGAAGTGAGTGCGCAGAGCGCATGTTTGAATTAACAGCTATAACCAAAGAAATGCCGCATTAGCGGCATTTCTAATATAAATCTTTGCTTATTTCTTTAAGAAAGAAGTGGGGTGCGGGGCAAAGTCCTGAGGTTTTGTCATACATCAATATGCCGTTTTTATTATCTAACCACTAAATATTTACTTACAGAATCATAAGAATTTTTAGTGCCATAATACTCAAAGAATTCTTGCATTTCTTGCTTAGAACCAAAAGGTTGATCGTTTCTATAACTTATAATCGCGTTAATAAGGGGATCTGTAAATGCATTGAGGCTTCTAAGCTCAGCTACGGTTGCGGTATTAATATCCGTATAAAGTGAAACTTTTGCTTGGAATTTCTGGACATTTATCGGAAGCTCACCTGATGTAGTCAAGGTACCTCTTTTGTTATACAAACTCCTTGCATCATCTCTGCTGATACCAACAGCGACCATTTGTGCTTCTGTTGCAGTATTCAGATTAACCCTTTCAGGTATAGAATATTTACCTAAAGAAATATAATCTTTGAACTTATCAAAATTAGCACTTCCTACAGCATCACTTACATCTGACATTCTATTAAACGGACGATTGTTTGTAAGCTTATCAACAAGATGTGAAGCAGGCTGTGAACCAAACAAGCTTCTAAGCTCTTCTTTTGTTGCAGAGTTAATATCTGTTACCACATGTAAATTATCAGTATATCTATGGATATTCCTTTCGGAAACGTCAAAGCCTCTGATTTGCAAAAGCTCCATTATAGTCTTGTATCCATATCCCTTTTGACGTCCTGAAATAATTTTTGTGGACTGGGAACTGAGTTTAATTGCCTCTTCAAGTTGTTCAAGTGAGGCTGTGTTAATGTTAACAATTACTTCAGGAATGGTGTAGGTTACTTCTTCTTCATCCCGAAGAGAAATGAACGGTTTATTGTCGTCATAAAACTGTCTGTTAAGACCTGCCTTTGTATGGAGCTCTGTTAAAAGAGTAAAACGTTCTCTTGCTCTAAAGTCCAATATAAGATCAATATTTTTAGTATTGCTTGAAATCAAAGTATTAAGCTCTTTTTCGGATGCCCTGTTAATATTTGTTACAACCGTAATCATATTTCGGTTATCATCAAATATATCTTTTGTCATACCATCCACATATTTAAGGTCATAGATATTTCTAAAAGGATTGTATCTTCTGTATTCAACAAGTGCAGAGATTACTGAGGTAGGAACATCATCTAGCAATTCTTTTAACTTTGTTATGCTTGCAGTATTGATGTTTACCATATTACCTGTGTAGAAATAACCGCTGCCGTCTTTTCCCTCGTTCCAAATTCCAATCTTAGAAGACTTTGCAGCCTGCTGTTCCTTTGCAAGGGCACTGTATTTTGAAATGGAAGTATAAGAATCATCCACTTTGGCATAACCTTTTTTAACCATGGTTTCGTTAAGCAATTCCTTGCCGTCGATATTAAGGTTAATATTAGAGCCATCCCCTACAAGATAAACATACAATAGATTCCATCTTCCCTCTGAAAGGGTTACGGAGGATGAATAGTCCGGTTCAAGAATTACATTCTTGCCAAGTACATTAGACAATAAATAATCCCGACCATCATTTTCTGCATTTCCTTTTACGCCGATTAATCTAACATAAGCCGTTTTACCGCTATTGTTTAACTTAACAACAAAAGCATCGGTGTCAATTATATCCACAACCACGCCGGCGGTTCTTGTGATTATTGTTTCAGCTTTATTTGCAAATACGATTGTATTTATTGAACAAATTAGAATAAATGCTAAAATAAATGAAATTGTTCTTTTCATAATTTCACCGTCCTTTATCGAATAGACCTTTTTCGAACCAGCAAGACAACGTTTTTGTGGACAAGTTCTCCCAATGCTTTGCCATTGGCTCATTGTATATATTCTGACGAATATAAGTAATGGCTCTCACATTGCCTTGAAAAAAATTCTCCCGCAAATACGTCAATAGCGAATTTCGAAATAGCACTAATATAGTATCGACATTTTAACACAAATTCATGACAAATTTTATTTAAAATATTCAAATTCCAGATCATAAATTCTGACAGTGTCACCATCTTTTGCGCCCTGGTTTTCAAGCTCTGCAACGATTCCGTTTTCTCTTATATAGTTCTGGAAGAAAGCCATGCCTTTTTCTGTGTCAATATTTGTATAACCAAACATTTTTTCAACGCCTTTTCCCACAACCTCAAAGTAATCATCGTCATGTTTTATGACTTCAAAAACCTTGTGATCCTCTGGAACTTCCTCGTAAGGGTCAAACTCTTGGTCAAAAACAACATCAGGAACGTCTTTTAAAAGCTTAGCGGCACATGTAATCAATTCTTCAATTCCTGCTCCTGTTGCAGCAGAAACCGGGAAAACCTCATAACCCATTTCATTTAATTTTTTAATAATTCTATTAAGTTCTTCGGAATCATCGCCCATTAAATCGGTTTTGTTTGCGGCTACAATTTGAGGTCTTTCTAAAAGTTTTTCGCTGTATTCCCTAAGCTCATTGTTTAGTTTTTCAAATTTTTCAATTGGATCATCGCCTTCAATTGATGCAGCGTCAATAACATGTATTAAGACCTTTGTCCTTTCAACATGCCTTAAAAACTCATGGCCAAGGCCTGCGCCTTCATGTGCGCCTTCAATAATACCAGGAATGTCTGCCATTACAAAATCATTTCCCCAATTTCCTCTTACAACCCCAAGGTTAGGGGATAGGGTGGTGAAATGATAGTTAGCAATCTTAGGGTTTGCATTGGTGGCTGATTTTAACAGTGAAGATTTGCCCACATTTGGAAAACCGATTAGTCCAACATCAGCTATGAGTTTAAGCTCCAAAATAACATCCAGTTCTTTTGAAAGCTGACCTCTTTGAGCATATCTTGGGGCTTGTCTTGTGGAGGTTGCAAAATGCTGATTTCCTTTTCCGCCTCTGCCGCCTTTAATAATTGTAACAGGTTTATCTGGACTGCTTATGTCCGCAATAATTTTACCTGATTCGGCTTCAAGAATAATTGTACCAACAGGGCATTTGATTATAAGATTCTCGCCCTTTTTACCGGAGCAGTTCTTTTTGCTGCCGTCCTCGCCTGGTTGTGCCTTGTATGTTCTTTTATATCTGAAATCAATGAGAGTGTTTAAAGACGTATCCCCAACAAAAATTATAGAACCGCCGTATCCGCCGTCTCCGCCGTCAGGTCCCCCGTTTGTTACATTTTTCTCTCTATGGAAGGAAACACAGCCGTTTCCGCCGTTTCCGCCCTTAATGTGTATTTTAGTTCTATCTATAAACATTTTTATCCTCTTTCCATAATTGGCTTCTTTGAATCCTTAAAGATTTCAAGAAGTTTAGAACATGTATTCAACGATGGTTTGCCTGATTTGAATTAGTGGTTTTTCGCCTTATCGTCATGGTGTAGTTATGACAAGCAGTCATAAAAAAGCAAAACGGAATAATGGCATTAGAAAGGCAGTAACAGTTTGTTGAATATAGGTTATAATCAAGAAAAGCTTTCAAATGATAATCACCTGAAAGCTTTCGTTTTAATGATATTCTTATGCGCCGGCTTCTGCAAGAGGATAAACAGAAACTTGTTTCTTGTCTCTGCCTTTTCTTTCATACTTAACTTTTCCGTCAACTAATGCGTAAAGAGAGTCGTTATTGCCTCTGCCTACGTTGTTGCCAGGATGAATTTTAGTTCCTCTTTGAGTGTATAATATATTTCCGGCTCTAACCACTTGTCCGTCAGCTTTTTTTGCGCCGAGACGTTTTGACATTGAGTCACGGCCGTTTTTAGAAGAGCCAACGCCCTTTTTATGTGCAAAAAATTGCAAATCCATTCTTAACATAATTTCGTCTCCTTATCAATTGTTAAATAACCATCATATTGATTGGAAATATCAACCAGTCCGTTATTCATGCTTTTAATCAACAAATCAATGTCATGGCGAGTCTGCTCCAAACCTTTGTCATGAACAAAACAAGAGATTTCTCCGGTTTTTTTGTCCGATGTAACGGTTAAATCAGCGTCAGTAAATTTCTCAATACAGTTTATGGTGTTAATAACCAAAACGCTGACAGACGAGCAAACAATATCCTTGCCTGGTTCATCAAAGTCTGCATGACCCGAAAGTGAAAAACCGGTTAATATATTGTTATAATCTTCATAAATAACAGCTTTTATCATTATATTATGCGTTTATTTTCTCAATCTTTAATTTTGTAAAAGGTTGTCTATGACCTTTTTTCTTGTGAAAGCCTTTTTTAGACTTAAACTTATAAATGATTACTTTTTTAGCTTTACCGTTTTCTACAACAGAAGCATTTACAGTAGCACCTTGAACATAAGGTGTTCCAAAATTAATACTTTCGCCGTTGCCTAAAGCCATTACATTGTCAAAAGTATAACTTTCGCCTTCTTCAACACCTAATTTTTCAACAAAAATTGTGTCGCCTTCTTGAACCTTATATTGTTTGCCGCCTGTTTCTATAATAGCATACATATGCGCACCTCCTTAATATCAATCTCGCCGGATTCGGTGCCAAAGGCTTTGATAACCTATCCGTGCGGTTAGAACCTGTAGCCAGGCTCTTACACATAATGTATCTGCTATACAATAAAAAGAATGATAACACATGAAAGGCATATTGTCAATTATCAATAAGCAAATCCCAAGGCGTCACAATCCCTAGTATAGAGCTGGTAGGCGAGCCGTTTTTGGTTATGAAAACGCAGCGTAACATCTTGCCTAAGGAATAACTTTTATATAGTATTTCTTCAACCTCCAGAATAGTTGCGTCTTCACTGACAAAATCAAATATATCATTAATAAAAGAAAGCTTATAATAATCCTGAAATATGCTTATGGGCGCATCAAATTCAATTTCTAAAACCCCTTTTTCGGACATGTATGAATAAACGGTCTTGCTTGTGAAAACACCAACCAGTTTTCCTGAAACAATAATAGGTACAATGCCATATCCGTGCATACTCATAACTTCCATAACCTGACCAACAGAGTCGTCAGGTCTTGCAGTGTATAAATGTTTTCTTTTAATTGCAATCTCCATTGCAAGGGGAGGACTTTCAATAATGTCCAGCAATTTCTTTAAAAGGTTAATCATTGCATGTGAAGGCACAATGGGATATTCCCCTCCAACTTTGGGGTTGTGTGAAAGGAAATTCCTGACCACCCTGCAATAATTCAAATCATCCTTATATCTTTTAAGCTGTGCATGGTTCATTAGCTTGCCCATAATATTGTCATCAGAAGCGGCGTTTGGAAAATAATTCTCTTTTGCGGCTTGTTCTATTTTTTTATATAAATCTAAAAAAACCTCGGCTTCCGTGTTCATATCCACACCTCTAAATCTAAAGTATGCAAATCAATACTATAATACCATATAATTTGTCTTTTAAGAAGTTTTGCAAATTTTTAGCAAGTTGCAGATCGCTGGG
>CAZTAY010000012.1:0-29330 GCA_964611655.1 uncultured Eubacteriales bacterium | reverse complement strand
AGAATAAAATTAAAACTTTTTGTACCTATAACTGTTAGAAAAGATATGGTATACGTTGAAAAGCAATAATTAAAAATCAGGTCATTTCACAAAATTTTGTGCCATGCCTGATAAATTAACACTATTGTAAAAAGATACTCAAATGATTTATTAGATAGTAACACAACTTATATTTGAAGTGGTTTGACATGATTTGGATTAAGCTAATCTTTAAGGATAATAGCTTTATTACTGGTTCCTTGTTCATTTGAGTATAAACAATCTGAGTTATTCTATTCAGAGTAGTGAATTAATTTTTCTATGTCAATGATCCCCCATCCCTGTTGATACACGGAATAATTAAGTCTTCGTGAGGAATTTTTTATATACCGCTTGACTTCATTGGGGGATAAAGAGGGGTTTTTTTGCAATAATAGTGCAATTGCCCCGGAAATAATAGATGTTGACATGGAGGTTCCGCTTTGTTCCATATAATAGTTATTCCCGTTTACACCATCGGTTGACATTATATTAGCTCCAGGAGCAATAACATCAGGTTTAATAATATAGTTTTGAGTAGGACCTCTTCCTGAAAAATCTACAATACTGTTTTCGTCAATGCGAATAATATTATTGTTTTCAGAAGCCCCAACGGTAATTATTTTATCACTTGTTCCGGGGGATGTGACTGACATTAGCAAAGGACCTCTGTTTCCAGCAGCAGCAGCAACCACAATTCCGCTGTCCCAAGCAAGGTTAACTGCTTTCACGAGAGGATCGTTTTCTTTTTCTGGTGTTCCTATAGATAAGTTTATTACTCTAATATTATAGATATCTTTGTGGTTTATTATCCATTTTATTGCTGACAATGCTGAATCAGTTCTTCCTTTGCCGGTATTGCTCAGTATTTTTATTACGACTAAGTTAGATTCAGGGGCAATTCCGCATAATTTCCCGTTTGAATTAATACCGTTGCCTGATGCAATACCAGCTACATGTGTAACTGTGTTGAAAACAATATTTAAGGTTTATTGACTATTTAACATCATAACCGAACAATTTTGCCCGTTTTAGCCAGTCGGTTAGCTTTTGATTTGTAAAAGACTTAGACTTTAAATTGTCAGGCACATTTTTATAAATGGTTGAACAGAAACCACTTAAAGCGCCAACGCTTGTGAAATCTTTACATGCTGCGGAGTTTAATCCAGGTATCCAAGCGATGGCGCTACTTAAGCCTGATATTAGAATACTTAATCCTATTTTTTCGAACTGAATTTGACTTAAAAAGCAAAGGTTAAAATTCGGGTTTTGGTTCAATTCCTTGAGTTGGATTAACTGTCTTATGAAAACACTTGTAGACATATATATACGTCTGCCTAAGATCTCAGTATATTCATGAACTAATTTCCTTGAATGTTCCAAAGCATCATCTATACTCTCAACGCAAAAAATACAGTAGACTTGGTCATTATTTAGCAGTGTTTTTATGTCATTCATAAGTGGGTGATATTTTTTTAACAGGTAGGAAGTTTCATTTTCTGTAATGCCGATTTCAGTAGGGGTTTCATGTGCGCGAATAGTTAGATGTGGAAGATTTGAAAAGAAAAAGCTACTATTACTCACGCTAAGGTTATTTAAATACAAAAAATCAATTGGATTCTTAAACAGGTTATAATGGAATCTTTTAACTGACAAATTTTGATATTGTAATAAAGTCTGCTCCAACTTATCAGTTAGATTTTTTCTAAAAACGATTTCACATCTGAAATTATGTTTTTCGTCAGGTAAGACAATTATTGATATTTTTCCAGGATAAACTACTAGCATACTGATATCTTGTGATTTAGTAAAATCGTCATAATAATAGCTTTCTATATACCCTAGAAGATGTGCTTTTAGCCAATGTCCGGAAATGAAAGCAACCTCGCTTATTTTAAAGTCTGTACGTAGAATAAAGGTCAGCTTGTAACCTTTTATAAACATTTTAAATAAACGATTCAAAATTTTATCTAAATATTCTTCATCATGTGAGAAAATTGAAAGACCATCAACACAGACAACTTTTATATGTGAAGGACCGGATTCAAGAGCATGATCTAGTAACTCTAAAAATGCATCTTTAATTTGCGATATACCGGTTGCCGCAATTTTTCTTTCGGCTTTCTTTTTTTTGCAATTCTTTTCCCTTGTTTTAAGACTAATAGAAAAAGCTTCTTCTAACAAAACTGATCTATTAGCTTGATAACTTTTTGAAAATTGATTTTGAGTTGTAAGCCAACGCCTTAATAACTCACTTGCTGCATTAAGATTATGTAGATTCTGTGTGGGATAAAAAACTGAAAGAATTGTTTTGATTATATTGGAATTCTCTTTGTAATCTTTTTCAATCATATAATTTGCTATATCTGTTGCCCAATGCCTGCCGTTTATGAGCTTGCGAGAACCTGTTCTCCATTTTGAGATTAGGGTTAAATCGGCTCCAATTGTGATTGATAAAGATTTTGGTGAAATACCAAGTAAATCCATAAGAACGCAAAAATTTGATTTCAATGTTTAACATCCTTTCATATTCACAATTAGTAATATTTTTAAAAGTATTATATCATACCTAAAAATTAGTGTCAAATTTTGTAATTTTTTGTTTTTTACAGTTAGTTATTGACACAACCGTAATTATTTATTCGATGCACATATGGTGATATAATCATCAACATCATTTACTGGTGGAATATGCTTTATTTAGAAGTGAGATGATGATTTGCTTTCTTTTAAACAAAGGCTACAAAACAGGAAAAACAATGCTGCTTTAAACAAGAGTGAAACTAAAGAAAATATATGGGAACAAAAAAATATTCATTTTAAAATTGCAGAAATATCTAATATAGGAAAAAATAGTTCTAAAGATCCAGTATCTATTTTACACGATAACTTTAAAACAACATTTGATAATATTGCACTGGAGTCCGTTAACGAAAAGTACAGTACCAACAACGAAAGCCCAGACTTTTCTGCTAATGCAACTGCTCTGGAGTATAATGATAATCTTTTCGCTTTTCATAATATTTTAACCGAATCTTTGTGTAACAAAGGAAAACTTGCATCTGCAATATTGCTTGGTGAAGGAAAAACTATGTTGATTTCATCCTTGAAACACGCTATTGAACAGCAGTCAATATTTAATTCTAATCAAAAAGAACTCTCCTTATCTTCAACAAGAATGAAACTTACTAATTCTTCAGAAACAGCTATTATAAACCAGTTCATACACAGCAGCATTGGATTGGTTGTTGACACTTGTAAGAGTCTAAACATTACTCTTACCAATATTGAATATATGGTAAAGGGAGAAAGAGACAATAGAAATCAACTGGATAGCATTGACACAATGAAGATACTTTATCCTTTTTTGGATTTAGAAAAGGAAATGGAATTAATTCACCTATATAAACAGGAGTTAAAAATTACGTCTGATGTTAATAAGAAAAAGGCTTTGACAGCAGGCATAAATAAGTTATCTGCAATGATTAATGCAAAAGAAAACATGAAAAGCCGTTTTATAACACATTTACGCAAGATATTGGAGGCATCCAGAAAGGCAGAAGAGGAGTTTTCAGCTAAAGAGTTTGAACGAGAAGTCATTTCTGAGATATTTAATGAACCGGAGGTTAACACTGATGATGTGCCTGAAAATAATGATGAGGATGATGAGTGATTAATTATGAAGGAAGATGCAGGAGAAAGCTATAAAAGTAATAGCAAAAAAGAGGAGTCAAAAACAAAGGCGTTAGATAAATTATTAAGTTCTAATAAAAAAAGCCTTAGATTTGATCCACTTGAGCTAGCAAACCTTTACATTAACTACGGAAACAATGCAATCTTCAAAGAATTACTTGAAACTTCTTTAATAATGGGTAATCAATATTTTTTGAAATTGATTGAATCATTGCCTAGTATAAGCAAGCATGAGAAGGAAATTGTGGATTCAGAGTACATATTCCTAAAAGCCAGTGAATTTGATTTTAATAACCTTAACAATTCAAAAGAAAACATTATTAGCACAGAAGATTCAGAAGATGTTTTTTCTATACCGCCTAATTTTTTGTGGTTTAGTGGTGAAGTGCAAACTCCAAATTATATTATTTTACCGTGAGTTCAATGAAATCGAACAAGTCACAAAGTGGCTTTAGCTCACACTAATTTTTAAACTATGGATAAATTATTTATTATGAAATACATAAAGGAAATTTTAAATTCAAGGAACTATTACTACAAGGAAGATGAGGGGACATTTTATATGAACCTTGCAAAATCCGGTAGAAAATGTGCCTTTATATTAGTTGCTTTAAATGACGGCATATCAGGATATTTTGCTTATCCATGGTTAATTCAGCATGAACCTGATTATGAGCTACTAAGTAGTATAAATAGCATTAACACCTGTTTGAAAACTGGCTGCTTATACATTGATGATAGAACTAGATCTGTTGTTTATAGGAACACTCAAAAGTTCAGTGATATTTTTGTAATTGAGGAATCGATTGAAGATTTAATTAATAATGGCTTTTCAGTATTTTTAAAATTATGGGACAGAGTATTCAACATGATTCATGGGGAGACAGGGCTATGACAGAAGCAAATGCCAATTTATCAGGAATGAATACAAATCTCACACTATATGGTATCCCTTATGTAGATCAATGGGAGCTAGTTGATGAGTTTATGATGGCTTTGGATTGCTCTCTATTTTATTATTACAAGCACCATCAGTGGACAGGACCAGACAATAATTTACAGAATATGTTGGGCTTAGCAGTCTCGAGACAGGAATTTGAGAGGAATCTTCTGAAAGCCAGTGAAAGTGTAGTTGGAATAAATCTTGAGTATGATGAAATTGCTGATGTGGAATGTAGGATTGATTATATTCTTTCAAGGATAAATGCATCAAAAGAAATAATAAATAAGGAATGTTCTCAGAATTTGCAAGTAATAGATTTAATGAAAAAATTTAAATTAGATAAGTTTTCGATTTTGATATTTATGTTAAGTTTAGTTGTTACATTAGACAGAAAATATGAAAAAATTTTTGCATACCTACAGGATGATATTTCTTTAAAGCTTCCTATTGCTGAAACAGCAATAAAATTATTTGCAGCGCCTGGTACTCTTTTAGTATCATACTTTAATTATTTTAATAATAAGGAGACTATTACGAAATTTCTCCTAGACAAAGATAACTCATATTCAAGTATTTTAAATATAGATTTAAGAATTCATAAAAGAATATTATCTTACATAATCCAGCCAGACAAATTTGAACAATTGCCTGTTTACATGAATGTAATTAAAAACAGCAGTTTCAAAGGAAAGTTTATAAATGACATTTACTCAAAAAGGATCAAAGAAGTAATTGATACCTACGATGAAGATAAAAGAGAAATATATAGAGGAACTGTTTTGCTTTTTATAAAGGGTTCTTCTGGTAGCGGTAAATCTTATAGAGTGCTTAAAGCCTTTTCAGAGAAGCGTAAGAATGTCATTATGGTTGATTTAAAAGCCTTTTTAGAGGAAGAGGGCGGTGTTTTAGAAAAATTGTCTTCAATAATCAGGGAAAAGGTAATCAGTCAAGGTGTGCTTGTATTTAAAAATTTTGAGACATTTATTGAGAATGAAAACAAAAATCAACTAAAGCTCTTAATCACAAATCTGGAAAACAACGCAGAATTCACGGGTAATTTAATTCTGTTTTTGTCAACACAGTCCTTTAGTTTTAGTGATGTCTGTTCAATGTCAATTATTGAAATTAACATAGATAAACTAACGGAAGAAAAACGGCTTGAATTTTGGAACATGTATGCATCTGATATGCAATACGGTGATGATGTGGATTTTAAGGAACTTTCATCTAAATTTGAGTTCACGCCTGACCAAATTGTTAAAAGCATTAGGCACAGTGAAACCCTTAAGCTTTTATATAAATTGGAGTATGTAAGCTCTGAATTACTCCATAGATGCTGTTATAGTCAGGCTATTACGAAACTTGGCGATCTGGCTAACAAGATAAATCCATCGCATACTTGGAATGATCTTATACTTCCTAAAGAACAAATAGAACTTTTGAAAGATGCCTGTTCCCATATAAAGTTTAAACACAAAGTTTATAATGAATGGGGATTAAAGGATAAGGTTTCGTATGGCAAGGGATTAACCATGTTATTTTCAGGACCTCCTGGCACAGGCAAGACAATGGCAGCTCAAATTGTTGCAAAACATTTACATATGGAGATTTATAAAATACGCCTGTCACAGGTAGTCAGTAAATATATTGGAGAAACAGAAAAAAACCTCCAGAAAATATTTTCCGAGGCCCAAGAAGCGAACTGTATTTTGTTTTTTGATGAGACCGATGCACTTTTCGGAAAACGTTCAGAGGTTAAGGACTCACACGATAGGCACGCCAACATTGAAACTGCATTCCTTCTGCAACAAATGGAAGAATATGAAGGGGTGATTCTAATGGCTACAAACTTGCTTCAAAACATTGACGAGGCTTTTATGAGAAGAATAAATTTTGTTATTAACTTTCCCTTTCCAGCAGCTGATGTTAGGAAAGAGATTTGGGAGAACTTCCTTAACACAGGCATGCCTGTTGAAGAAAATCTGGATTTGGATTTTTTGTCCAAGCAGTTTGAGGTATCAGGCGGCTCAATCAAGAATATTGTGGTTCACGCTGCGTTCTTGGCGGCTGCGGAGGGGGTAAAGACTGACATGAGGCTACTTCTCAAAAGTGCTTTGTATGAAATGAGAAAAAACAACCAAATTGTTTTGAAGGAAGATTTAAAGCAATATACTGATTTAGTTTTTAGGTAAAGCAAGTGACATAATATAAAATCGACACATGTAATTCTATGTTAAAGGAAAAGTTGAAGGGAGGGACGATTCCCGGACGGTTATTTTATAGGGTTGTGATAAAAGTATAACAATATCGTCACGGGGATTGGAAAATGGATGCCAGAATATTTATCTCCAGGAGTTTACGTTGAAGAGTATGAATCAGGTGCTGTTGCAATGGAAGGTGTCAGTACTAGTACTGCCGGTTTTATAGGGCTTGCTGAAAAAGGTCCTGTTGTTGGCAGGCCGGTCTTTCTAACAAATTTTAGTGACTATATGCGTGTGTTTGGATCGTTTTTGCCTGAATCAAAATATGCCATGAACAGGTTTATGCCAAACGCAGTTGAACATTTCTTCATAAATGGTGGAGCAAGATGTTTTGTAATGCGTGTAGCTCCTAAAGATGCGAAAACAGCAACAGGCAAAACTACTCAGGTTCTAAGCTTTGAAGCAAAAAATCCCGGTGAATGGGGTAACCGAATTAAAATATCTATAACACCTGCTTCCAGACAGAAAACACAGGTACTTGAGGCTTCAGAAAACGAAGCTACAGTTAAAAACTCTGATGGATTATATGCAGGGGATGTGATTATGTTTGATGATGGCATAAAACCTGTTTACAACAAAGTGGTAGCCGTTCAAGGAAAGGTTATTACTTTTGAAAACCCAGTCAGTCCTTCCATTATTGACAAGAATATTATTCCCAAGAAATTCTTAAGAACATGTGAAATGAATATAAGCGTTATGTATGAAGGTCAAAAAGAGGATTATGCGTTCGTAACATTAAACGACCTTTCTGTGGACTATGTATGCTCAAGGCTGGACAAAAGCGAACTTATAAACGTTATAGCTGAAGAAGTGAAAATTGCGCCGGTTGTAAAGAGCGAACCTCCAAAGGACAAAAAAAATGACAAAGAAGGAGAAATTGCAACTCCTCCTCCAGCGCCCACACCTACACCTCCTGTATCAGGGCTACTTCCTCCATATGAACTTGCATGTGGTAAAGGTAGTGCTTTTAATCTAGCATTAACAGAGGGTAATGATGGTTCAATAAGCTCAATAAGCGCCGCAGACTATATAGGCTCTGACATAGGCCCAGGCAAAAGAACAGGCATACAAAGTTATATTGAAGTTGACAACGTAAATATCATGGCAGTACCTGGTGTAACAATGCCTGATGTTCAGCTTTCACTGGTGGCTCATTGTGAAAACACTAAAAGCAGGTTCGCAATACTTGATATGCCTAAAAATAAAGAAAAGGTTGATGAGTTACTTTCCTACAGGGATATGTTTGATACTTCATATTCAGCCATGTATCATCCTTGGATTGAAACCTTAGACCCTCTTTCAAAGAGAAGCGCATTCATGCCTCCTTCTGGTGCCATGGCCGGTATATATGCAAGAACCGATATAAATATTGGTGTACATAAGGCTCCTGCAAACGAAGTTGTGAGAGCATGCACTGGTCTTGAATACAACTACAATTCAGGGGAGCAGGATATGCTCAATCCCAAAGGCGTAAATCTTATACGTTCATTCCCCGGCAGAGGAGTTAGGGTATGGGGTGCAAGAACGCTTTCTTCAAACGCTACATGGAAATATATAAATGTTAGAAGACTTTTTATATTTCTTGAGGAGTCTATAAAAGCAAACACCAACTGGGTGGTGTTTGAGCCCAACTCAGAAGTTTTGTGGACTAGGGTCAAACGTTCTGTTGAAATGTTTCTTACAACAGTTTGGGGAAGTGGTGCACTTGCTGGAACTGCTCCTGAACAAGCATTCTTTGTAGACATAGGTAGAAACACAATGACACAGGACGATCTTGATAACGGACGACTTATCTGTGTAATCGGTGTAGCACCTGTTAAACCGGCAGAGTTCGTAATATTTAGAATTGGTCAATACACAGCCGATTCAAATGCCTAAATTTTTAGGCTAAAGGTCAAAATTCATTGAGGGAGGAAGGGATTTAGTCTATGGCTATTCCAATAAGATATCCTTATAAGAACTTCAGATTTAAGGTTGAATTTGATGGTACTGAGAGTGCAGGTTTTTCTGAAGTTTCAGGGGGAGACATTTCAGTAGATATAATTGAATATAGAGAAGGCAGCGAGATTAGAACAACACCAAGGAAACTTGCAGGTCTAACAAAGTATGGAAACCTAACTCTTAAATGGGGTGTAATAGGCACCATGGAAATGATGGAATGGCTTCATGCAGTTTCATCGGACAACACAGCAGGACCAACCGGTATAGCAAGAAAAAATCTCGTTATCAAGCTAATGGATGAAACAGGTGCAGAAGCAGGTCCTTCATGGGAAATAATAAATGCTTGGCCAAGCCATTACACAGGTCCGGAGCTTAATGCGTTAGGCTCAGAAATTGCAATCGAAACCCTAGAGATTGCTCATGAAGGTATTTGGAGGATTGATGGTGGTGCTGTAGATTCAGCTACACCTTCAACGGTTTAAAAACAGATTAGTTTTAGCTTGCTTATAAAAACATGTGTTATGGCGGAGGACTACTAAAACCGCCATAACACATTGAAAAGGATTGATATTTGATGAATGAATTTCAAACTGAATACGAATTTACGCTACCAAGAGGTTACTTGGATTCAAACGGTGAATTGCACAAAAACGGTGTAATGAGGCTTGCAACAGCAGCCGATGAAATACTACCAATGAGAGATCCTAGAGTTAACCAAAACCCAGGTTACCTTACAATTATTCTTCTATCAAGGGTTATTACAAAACTTGGCAACCTTCCTTCTGTTAACAATAAGATAATGGAAAACATGTTTACGGCAGATTTAGCGTTTTTGCAGGATTTTTATCAAAGGATTAATGTTTCTGATGTACATGGTTACACGGTTAATTGCCCTAAGTGCGAGCATGAATTTGAGGTGCCAATGGATTTTTTGGCGGAGTAGAGCTTTCTTTGTACCCTGAAGAACGAATTTATGAGGAAGCTGCATTTTTGGGATACTATCTTCACTGGTCTCATTCTCAGATAATGGCTCTTGATCATAAAGAGCGCAGACGTTGGTGTGAAGAAGTGTCCAAAATCAATAAGAAACTAACAGGCAAGAATGAAAAGAGTATATTTGATATTTAGAGTCTGGTTACTTAATTATTTAACGCTATGGGTGTGATTACTTGCAAAAACCTAGGATTAATGTAAATGAATATTATAGGATCATGAATACAAGTGGTTCAAACCCCGGAAATGTATGGGTTATGCCTGAATATAACGATTCTGAAGGAAAACCATATTATGGAGAATATAGAAAAAAAGTTATACCCAAAAATAAAAATGCTGATACTGACAAACCCGAGAACACAAAACAGGAACTACCCACAAACAACTGTTTCAAGGTGTTTATCTCGGATTTAAAAGGCGAGGCAGGTAACTTTCAGAAAATTTCAGGGCTTAGAAAAAAAGCTGAATATGAAATGATTAGAGAAGGCGGAAAAAGCTCAGAAATGTATTTTGTCACACATTTCGAATATTCCAATTTAATCATGGAAAGAGCAAACCATGTATCTGATCCCTTATATAAATGGATTGAAGATGTTGAGAGTGGCATAATGGTTTCTCAATCTATGACAATTACGCTTTATAATAATAATAAAGTTGCATATTCATGGTTCGTAAAAGACGCATTGCCAATTTCAATTGAGTTTCAAGAATTGAACGCAGAGGATTCGAGTATTGTTTTATCAAAGATTGAATTTGCCCATAGGGGTATAAGCATGTTTTCAGAATAGGTGAATGTTATGATTAGTTTGAACTCATGTAATCACATAAAAACCTTTAATACATCTAATAAAGACATTGCTATTTCTGACAATAATTTTGTTGATAAGATTGGTTTTGAAGCAAGAACTAATTTTATTAAGAATATATTTACAAAAGTAAAACATGCCATTTCAGTCTCAGGATGGAACAGGATTTCATTGCATTTCTATGTAAACGTTGAAGAGAATTCTCAGAACCTTACAAAAAATATTATAAACATTATAAACCAAAGATTTTTGATTAGTTATAACAACCGTGTTCTAAAAAATGAATCAAGGCTGCTAAATGATATTGAAAATAGATATATTTCAATTTTTCATGAAAGATTTGCTTTTTCAGAATTATATAAATTAGACTTCAATAGCTTTTTTAGTAATGAGCTGGATAACACATATAACAACTATTTAAAAAGCATTTTATCAAATAAAAAAGGAATAAACTTTATTCCTGAAACAGATTTCACTAATTATAGTAATGATAGAGACAGATATTTCAATAGCAAATCAAAAATCGTCGATAATAATCAGAACTATTATAAAGATGTTTTTTCTAATACTGATTTTAAGTTAAGCTTAAGAACAGACCATGATTTCTCCAATTATAAGTCAAATGTTCAACTTGATAGAAATTTTGTGCGCATTTTTAATTCAGATCCTTTGGATTTGTTCAAGCTAGTAATTCAAGATAATGAGAATTTTATGAATGGCAAGATGTATTACGAAGAAATCTATACCAATACTTCGTTATACAAATCTATACATCACAACAACGATAATGGAAGTAAATTCAATAATCTTTTAGGTAAATATTATCTGAATTTGGCTAAAGAAAACAATTTAGAAATAGAAGGGTTTTTTAAAGTTAGAAATTTAGAAAATCCAGTCAAAACTAAAGATAATAATAGATTAAATATTTCTTTTAATAAAAATGCTTTTCCAATTTCGAAGAAATTAATTGCAAGCACCTACAATAAATTATTAGAAAAAAACAACCTGTACTTCATCATAAAAGCAAATAAAGGACAAGAAGATATTTTTAAGCATACCAGTTTAGAAAATTTAGTAGAAACAAGAACAAAAGAAAGAGATTTTCCTTTAATTATATATCCTTTTATAATGAATGAGAAATTAAAAGAAAGCAACTATAATAATTTTTTATATAAATATAATTTGAATAATGGTACAAATGAAAACAGTTCAAAACGAAATGACTTTTTAATAGACAGAAATTTAAGAAGTCTATTAAAAACAAAATATGAAGAAAAAAATAACTTACTTTTAAATACAAAATCTATATTGATTGGGAAAAGATTAAATGCCAATACTTACAATAATTTTTTAAATAAATACAATCAATATCATGATAGGAAAGATAACTATGCTAATCAAGAAGATTTTTTAAATAGTATCAGTAATTTAGTAGCTATAAAAAATAATGATTTAAATATAAAATTTTCAATTAATAAGCAATTAAATGCAATACTAAAAGATTTTTATAATGATAGAAATTTAGAAAAATTATTTATAACAAAATGCAAAGAAAGCATAGTTGATTTTACGTTACCCAAGAAATTAAAATTAAGTAATTTCTATATAGAAAAACACAAAAAGTATTATATAAAAAAAGAAAAATCATTTAATAAAAAAGCTTATTATAAAGATATAAACTTTTTTAACAAAATACATGAAAATGATTTAAATTACGGTAGAAAAGAAGAAAATAATTCAAAACAAAAAAAATTAAATATTAATATAGAATATATACTTAAAACAAAAGTGAAGGAAACCAGATATAGAATTCAAAACAAATATAATTCACCAAGTAAATACTACAATGAAATCAACTTAAGTTTAAATAGATATATTTTAGGAAAAAACAAAAAATTAATTAATTTAAATTATCCTCTTCACCTTAATCCTGAAAATGTGATGCTCAACTCAAACTATTATAAAGCTAATAAATATTTGAGTAATGCAGATAATTATAATTCTAAATATAAAGAAATATTGGAAATCTATGCTTTTAATAGTATGTTTAGTATTGAAAATTTGAACAGATTACTTTCCAGCAGACTAAATACAAAGTATATCAATAAACACTATTTTTTGAAGTCTCTAAATAACAGTAATGAGACTATTAATATATACAGTGAAAATAAGAATAAGCGAATTCATAATAATTTCGATTTTGGTAAGAGCAATAATTTTGTTAAAAACAGTAACTTTGAAAAAAAAGATAATTACTTTTACCAAAAAAAGTTAGAAGACTTTTTGTCATCTTCATTTAGTAACATAATCCGAAAACCATTTAAAAACAGTAAATTATTAATAATAAACAAATATGATGATATTGAAATCTCGTTAAAAACAAATGATAATACTTTGTTTGATATGAAAAGCTTTAAAAAACATATTGGCAATAGAAATATTAAAAATAGAAGTAACAATCAGTTGTTACACAACTTTCAAACAAGTTTATACCAACGAGATTCACAGAATATTAAACTAAATTTCATTACAAATACAAAAGCATTAAAACAATTAAGATACAATATTGAAAACAACATTTATGATCAAATTGATAATTTTACAGTAGATAATTATAACACAGAAAATAGTGATTTTGTGTTAAACAAATTCATAAATGATTTTTATGTTAGTAAACTGATGTTAAGAAATACTTTTAAAAGCTTTTATATAGACAATCAAAAAGAACAAAATAGCAGAACCTCATCTGCTCAAGTAAAAAATAGTTATTTGAAAAAAATTCATTTACCTAATTTAAGTATTAAATACGGTGAAATTTTAGCTTTTTATGATCTCTTCAGTGTTGACGAAACAAGCAAAGTTATAGCTAAAAGGAAACTTTGGATACAAAATAATAATTCAAGCTTACTAAACAGTGCGTATTCTGAACAACAAAAAGACATTTACATAGAACAATTCAATAAATTCAGAAAATATTTAAACAAATATCAACTAACCAATCTCAGAAAAAATTTTATCAAAACTATATCCGCTCAATATAAAGATTTAAATCAGAAAAACAGCTTAATAAAACAAAAAAATAATAAAACTGAATTGAAACAAGAAATTTTAAGACAGATACTAAACTCGCATAATGCTGCTAATAAATCTTTGTATACATACAATAACATGACTAGCCTACAAAGCTCTTCATTTGAAAAGTTTCAGAACATAGGTAATAGCTTAACAATGGATAAATCTAAAATGCAAGAACGAACAATGATGAATAAAGTAAACCTGGTGTTTGCTGATACAAACAATAACTCTGCAGACAGTAAATTAGAAACGCAGAATAATGAGAAAAACATTATAAAACCGATTACAAGAAAAGAATTTACAACGGCAATTGAAGCATTTAGTGAGTCTAAAAAAACAAAGTCAGTGAACGATACAATTAACACGATACAAAAGGATAATATAAATAGAACTAAAAACAAAAACAATACGATAGTTGATAGCCTTTCAAATGACGAAATTAATAAACTGGTGGACAAGTTTTATGACAGGCTTGAAAGGAAAATCATTAATGAAAAAAGGCGGTTTGGTCTATAGAAGGAGATGATTTATTTGCCCAATAACCCTTCTTTAATTTCAGCAGTGGTGACTTCAAAAGCCCAAATTAAAGTTTCTGACTCATTGACAAACTCTGATGATGGTATTAAGTGCCTCTTTAACCCTTCTGATTTCACTATTGAAAGAAGTGTTAACTACGCTGAGCACAAAATACCCGGAAAAGACAGGCCAATTATGCAGTTTGTTAATGGTGAAGCCGAAACAATGAGCTTTTCACTTTTTTTTGATACTTATATGTCCACTCTTGAATCTGGAAATAAATCATTGTCCGAAAAAGCATCTAAACCAATTACTGAAAAAGAGGATGTAAGGGAATATACGAATCCTTTTTACAAGCTTATGGATATTGATTCAGATGAGCATTCTCCAAAGATAGTCACTTTTGTATGGGGATTAATTAAATTTGAAGGTGTAGTGGCAAATATATCACAGAAATTTACACTATTCAGTCCTTCAGGCATACCTCTAAGGGCAGTTTTAACAATTACTCTTAAGTCATATGCAGAAAATAATCCAGTTAGAAATTCTCCAGATAGAACAAAAAACAGAGTGGTAGTCGAGGGCGAGCAGTTATATTCTTTGGCGTATAGGGAGTATGGCGACTGTTCGATGTGGAGGAAGATAGCAGAGGCTAATTCTATAGACAACCCAAGAAGGTTAAGGTCTGGAGAAAATATTTCTGTCCCCTCTATAACGTAAGGGAGGATTGGAGTTTGTCGACATTTTCATATTACGAAGAATCTTATAATAATTTCATAGCACCACAGTTTGCACTAGAGATTGACGGAGCAAAAATTTCCAGTTCTGATTATTCGGTTCAAAGTGTCCTAGCTCAAACAACTGCTTCATTTGAATCCGGTTTTTGTGAACTTTCAATAACAGATATTTATGACGAGAAAAAAGGAAAATACAAAAAAGATGTTTATAACACCTTTTCTCCAGGTTCTAAAATTAAAGTTTTTATGGGTTACAACTACGTTAGTGAAGTTTTTAACGGATACATTAATAAAATTAGCTTAAATTATGGTTTAGAGGGAGCTACTCTTTCTGTAAGCTGTCTTGACGCAAGAGGAGTACTTTTTAAAAGCAACAAAAGGAGACAATTTGCGGAAGGTGCAAAAATAATTGATGTAATAAAGGAGGTATTAAAACCCTGTAGCGAATATGTAAGCTCTATAAAAGTAGGCAATATTGATTTTGACAGTAGTGTGAGCAAGGACGTTCAGATAAAGATGATACAAGATAATATTGACGATTATACATATGTTAAAAAGCTGGCAACACTCACGGGTAGTTATTTCTGTATACTGAAAAATGACCTGGTGTTTGACCCAGATATTATATCTCAAGCACCAAATATGGTTTCCCTAAAGTGGGGGGAAAGCGTTATGAACGCATCATTCGATATAGATTTATCAGAACAGGTTGGCAACATAGAGGTATCTTTCAGAGACAGAACTACAGGACAATATGATTCTGTTACAGCAAAGACTGGTTCAGTTTCCCTTGGAGGCGGTGGGAAAAGCCCTGATGTTGCAGGCGTTGTTGAAAAAAAAGAACTTGAAATTGAAGAACCATTGGTAACAAATACTAATCAAGCAACTGCTCTTGCAAAAAGTTTATACAATTCAATGTCTATGAATTACGTAAAAACAAAGGTTAAAACCATAGGTATACCTGACATTTATGCAGGAGCAAAGTTTACTCTTGAAAGGTTTGGAAAAGGTATTGATGGTGAATATTTTATAACCAATGCACTTCATGAATTTGGAAGTAATGGGTATACCACGACAATTTCTGGTAACAAACCAAAGTATTAATATGAGACAGGTGGGGGTTATGGGGCTTTTTGACTCAGAAAACAGTTATATAAAACAATTCAATAGCTTTAAACGATCCGGTGTTACACTCGGCATTGTGTTAGATCTGAAAGATCCACTAGGAAAAAACAGAGTTAGATGCACATATTTGACAGGAGATGACGACGCTGGGACTTCTGATTGGGCGCATGTTGTTTCGCCGTTTGGAGGAAACGGTCATGGAGTGTTTTTCTTTCCAAATGTTGGTGATATTGTGCTTTTAGCGTTCGAAGAAGGCGATATACATATGCCATATGTCATTGGCTCGGTCTGGAAAAATGAAATAGCACCTCCTGTTGTTATTGATAAAGACGATCCTAAGAACCAAATTTTTAGTATTACAACTCCAAACAACAATTCAATAGAACTCTATGATGAAGAGAAAAAGGAAAAAATAACTTTAAAAACTCCGCTTGAAAACAGCATTGTAATGGATGATGAGAATAAAAAAATCAGTATTGGTGACAAGGAAGGCAATAACTCCATTGTCATGGATATTGAAAAAGGTGCTATTTCAATAAATTGTGCAAAAAAACTGTCAATAAATGTGGGTTCTGTATCTATTGAAATTGATGGTGAAAACGGTGATTTAAACATAAAAGCAGGAAGAATTATAAAGCTGGACGCCGCACAGTTAAACATTAAATCCAGCGGATCGGCTGAGGTTTCATCAACAGGTGAACTCACACTTAAAAGTTCGGCAAGCACAAACGTAAAAGGCATTATTGTAAAGATTAACTGATAGGAATGTGTGATTATATGAACGAAGGAGAATCCAAAAAATTTCTAGGCATAGGATTTAAGTTCCCCCTACAAGTTCATCCTGAATCGGGCAAAATAGCAATGTCAGCCTATGAGGATGACGTAGAAGAAGCTATTAAAATAATTTTAAGTACATCCATAGGAGAAAGAGTAATGCGCCCTGATTTTGGTTCTCTAGCTAAAGACTTTGTTTTTCAAGACAGCACTTTGGAGAACAAGGCGTCACTAGAAAAATCAATTTCCTCATCCTTACTTAAATTTGAACCTAGAATAAAGGACATTGTTGTTGAATCAGAATTCACTGGCTCAAAAAATGAGATAATTGTAAATATACAATATGTAATAAGGGCAACAAACAACCAATTTAACATTGTATACCCCTTTTATTTAATGGAAGGAGAAGGTTCTTGATAAATATTTCCGGATTTGATGACTATAGCCAAGAAGGAATTCTAAATTTAATACAGACAATGGCACAGGTGTACACTCCGGAATGGAAAATGAATCATTTAGAGCCTGACGGGGGTTATGCTTTGGCTGTGTTGTTTTCAGGTATGTTTTCAGAAACGCTTAATATTTTCAACAGTGTTCCACATAAACATTATCTGTTTTTTTTAAACATGCTTGGGGTTAACTTAAACAATGGTACGCCTTCTAAAGGATTTGTTAATTTTGATGTACATAAAAATACAAATCAGCCGGTAACCATTAAAAAAAATACCAAACTATTTAGTATAAGTGAAGATATAGAAGGCACAAACAAAACGGTTATCTTTGAAACAGACAGGAATATTCAGGCAATTAGCAGTTCAATTATTAGCGTATTTAATGTTAGCTCTAAGAAAGATATAATAGAAAAATTTGAACATTATAATGGCGGATGTGAGTTTTTTAATGCTAAAAAGGAAAACAATCTACAATTACGGAAATTAACAATATGTAATGATAATGTACTAAACCTTAAAAACCCTTCCGAAATAATACTAAGATTTACGGATAATTTAGCACACAATAATACAGAATTTTTACCGGAAAGACTTACCGACAAGGATCTTGCACACTGGTTCTATTTTGATGCAAATGGGGTCAAAAGAGAATTTAGTGATGTTAGAAATAATAAAGGAATTATAACTTTAACAAAAAATGATATTCATGAACTTTCTAAAATTCCGGTTAAAGGTTTTAAAAACATGGAACAAGAGAGACATGCAATAGTATGTGAATTGACAAAGGGAAATGATAACTTTGAAGTTTCAATAAATGATATTCAAATTAGAAGTTCTTGTATAAGTGATGAATACTATCAAGGAATATTGCCTGATTATATATATTACAATGATATTGCAGTTAGTATTAAAGAACCTGACTACTGTTATGGAAAAAATCCTGTGTTATTTGACTCCTTTTATATATCATCTGATGAAGCATTTACAAAGGCTGGAGCAGAAGTTAATTTAGAGTTTAAAATAAAAACCATTGTTAAGGAAGTTGGAGACATTCCAACTGGTCCAGTATATGACTTTTATCATAAATACATAGTAGAAAAAACAGACTACACAAAAATTGAGCCTGATGAAATTTACATTTCGAAGGTTCATTGGGAATATTGGAACGGTGTTGGTTGGACTAGACTTGAAGTAAAGGGCGGGAATAATGTTTTTGTGCCCTCTGAAAATATTTATAAACGTAATATAACCTTTACATGCCCAAAGGATTTTGTCATGAGTTATCAAAATTCTCTATATGGATACTGGATTAGGGCTAGGATACTTGAAATAGAAAATCTATATTCAAGATATGGTAAGTGGAATCTTCCATTTTGTGAATCATTAGAAATTAAGTATAACTACGCAGAAAATATTCCTTCCTATCAGCTTCTGAACGTTGAAAACAATCTCAATCTGGCTGTTTATGGTGAGGAAAGTCAAGGCATAAGAAAAACAATTATTTCACCTCTTTCATATGAGGCAGAGGCGGTATATTTTGCCTTTGATTCTCCCCCAAAAGGATATCCTTTCACAATATACTTTGAGATTAGAGGAAGGACAAACCAGAACCGGGTGATTATTGCACAAAGTCTATTAAAGGGCATAGATGGTGAGCCAGTTTGGAAAGAACTCAGAATTAACGATATGACTAATGGGCTCGAGGAAAGCGGAGTTATAGAATTCTTCATAGGAGAAGATTTAATTAGAAGTTCATTATACGGACAAGATGCGTTCTGGATAAGGATCTATGACGGGAACATGAAATTCAACAATAATTCAGAAATCTTTCCTGTTGTTGAAAATATTATCTTAAATGCTGTGACCATAGTCCAAAGAAACTCCTTTGACGATGAACGGCACAAAATTTCTGAAACGATTGAAGGGGCAAAATACATAATTATTAGAAACACTCCAATTATTTCTTGTGAAGTTTGGATTGACGAGATTTCAAACATAAACTCCTCTGAAATAAAAACTTTTATTGATAATTGCCCTTCGGATATTAAAAAAGATTATAGCCCTGAAGGAAAACTGATCAGGTTATGGGTTAAGTGGAAAGAGAATTCAGGCTTAACTGAAAGTATTGGCTTAAGGGAATTTGCTTTAGACAGAACAACCGGTCATGTAAATTTCGGATTTAATAATGATGTTCTTGAAAGTGGTAAAACAGATGTATCAGTAAAATATTCATACGGCGGAGGAGTAATTGGAAATATAAATAAAGATGAAATAAATGGTTTGTTAGTCAGTTTACCGGGTATTGATAAGGTTTCAAATTTTACAGGTACTTTTGGAGGCAGTGACAGGGGAGACGTATCTATTCTTGAGAAGATCGGTAATTCAAGAATCCTGCATAGGGGAAGAGCAGTTACTATTTCTGATTTTGAAAATTTAGCTATGGAGAACTTTAGGGAAATTACAGATGCGAAATGCTTTAGTGGATATGATGATCAAGCAAGAGAACAGCCAGGAGCAGTGACGCTTGTGGTTTCATCTGAAGCCAATTCCAATAGCTATAAATTTGCTCTATGTAATAGAATTAAAAGCTATTTTAATAATTTAATTATTTCAACTTTAAAATCTAAGTCTTTGTTTTTCGTAACCCCAGCAATAGACCTGGAAATTTTAGTAACCCTTTCTGTTGTACCGATTAACTATGAAAATGCAGCAGAGCTGGAAAAGCGACTGACTTCATTGATTAACATGGTGATAGGACAAAAAAAAGATATATCCGGTGGTGTTATAGGTCAAATGCCTTCAAAGATTGAGTTGCTAAGTGTTATTAAAAAGACAGAGAATGTAGCAGCTATACAGGATTTAACTTTGGAAGGCAGATATATCGTAGAAAACAGAGTGAAAATAATTGCACTAGATGATTCATTGGCTCCTATTTATGCAATTGCTAGGTGTGGTGATCATAAAATTAAGTTTCTTTCTTAGTTAATTAATATATAGCAATTCTGTTTAACATAAGCAATTATCAAAAGAGTTAAAGCAGCCGTATTTGAAAATTGCAGTTAAACATGGATTTGCTTTAGTTGGTGAAAAATATGCTGGAAATTCCCAATTTAGATTGTCAAACTTTTCAGGAGATCGTTAGTGGAGCTGTTAAAAAAATACAATCTATTTATCCTGAATGGACAGATTACAACGAACATGATCCAGGAATAACCATCCTTGAGTTGTTTTCGTGGCTAAAAGAAATGGAACAGTACTACATAAATAGGATGACAAAAAGAAGCATCGAAAGTTTGTTGGGGTTGCTTGATTGTAGACCTTTGCCGGCATTGCCTTCAAGAGCATCAATTTTATTCAATACAAAAGCACAGAAAATGTTTTTAAAGGGTGAAACGTTTTACAGTGAGGGTGGAGTGGCTTTTGAGGTATTGCAAAACTCAGAGGTAGGACAAATTTTTGTTGAAAACGTGTTGCTTTTTTTGAATGGAAGTATTGTTAATGTTCTGGAAGGACAACTTAGCGAAGGAATAGGTTTAGAGGTGTTCGGGAGTAAAGACCCCATAGAAAATTACTTTCAAATAGGTTTTACTTTTGCTGGAGATGATAGTTTCCAATTATTTTTTAAGGTTTTGGATGATTACCCAATAAAGAGAAACAGGCTAGAATCTGGTAGTAATCCTGGTAGACAGTTAATTTGGGAGTATGCGGTTAATAATAGAGGGGCTATTGATTATAAGGAGCTGAAAATAATAAGTGATGAAACAAGTTCACTTTCATTTTCAGGCAGCATTATATTTAAGACACCTGAGGATTTTAAAGAAGTTTCTCTATTTGAAGGTCAAACTAAATATTGGTTAAGATGCATTTTAGTAGATCCTGGTTGTGAAGAACGACCTGTAATAAGCAAAATACTTGGAAGCAGAGTAAGGCTTATTCAAAGAGAAACCTTATGTGAAAATCAGATTTTTGGTTTAACTGATTCTAATAACCCCGTTATCCAATATGGATATGCAAGACCAGATGATAGATTTTTGCTATTTGAAGAAAAAAGAGAAGGTTCTTGGAGATTGGTACATGATTTTCATTTTGCTATAGATTTAAAAGGACTGGCAAGTGTTACAATCCCTAAAACAGTAAAAAACAAAACAATGGTAGTTAAGCTAAAAGGGGAAGTATCAGGTAAGTCCGTGCTGCAATTAAAAGGCTACCCAGGTCAGGTTAAGGCTCAATTTTTAACCAAAGAGGGATTGATCGAAAGTGAATTATCTCTTTTGGTAAAGAATGAATTTGGTGATTATGAGGTATGGAACTACAGAAAGCATATTGATGAAGCAGGGCCATATGATAAATGCTTTTCTTATGATGGTGAAACAGGAGACATTATATTTGGTGATAATGAGAACGGAGAAATGCCATTAGTTACAGAAAACCCGGTGATTGTAATATCATGTATCGCAACTCTGGGCAGAAAGGGAATTGTATCAGAAAATGCTATGTTGCCTGTGGAATTAGGAATAAACACATCATCAGTTAAACCGGAGATGATATATGATGTCTATGGTGAAAATAAAGAAAATGTTCAGGACGCAGCTAAAAGATTTAGAGATACAGCAAGTAAACTTAGGAAAACAGTATCTTTGTCTGACTATGAGCAAATAGCCCTTGAAACACCCGGAAGAAGGGTTATTTGCGCAAAAGCAATTCCTTGTTATGACGATTCTAAACCTGATAAATATTCTGAATCAACAGTAACGATTATTGCTCTGCCTTACTCCGGTGCGCCAAAGACTATGCCGGACGATCATTTTATTATGGACGTTCATAATTATTTAGACAGGCATAGGACTGTTACCACTAAAATCATAGTAGAAAAACCTGTTTTTATAGGTATAAACATATATTGTGAAACAATTGTAGGGGGATCGTATGATAAACAAAAGATAAAAGCCGAAATTGAAGGCATTATAGAAGATTTGTTTAACATAAAATCACATCATGACTCCTATAAAATAGGCAGGGAGATTAAAGAAAGTGATATCATTATTAAAATAAGCACTGTTGATGGAGTGTTTCAGACTAGAAGGCTTATGGTTAATTCAGATAGCAACAATGTCTCAAGAGATTCTTTCGGTAACATAAGGATTACGGAAACGATGGTTCCTTATTTAAATGAACTTGAATTAACGTGCCGAAGTGACTGGGAGTGAAATTAATTGGATAATAAAAGATATTATATTACTATAAACAGGAAAAGGGACTTTGAAAGGGCTTTACTGCACAAGTTGGTTTTAAAAAACAACTTGGTTGTTTATAAAAAAGAAGCGACTGACAACTTAAACCTTTTTTGTGAATGTAACTACATAAGCCTATCCATAGATAGCGGAAATGAAAGATTTCTCTGGGATAGAATTCTATTGGATATTAATCTGCCTAAAAATGCATCGTTTACTCTTTCTGCTTATGCATCTGACAAAAAAGACATGCTAATTAATGATGAAAAGCTAATTGATTTAGATTGTTATTTATCTGATGAAAAAATTAATGTAAATGAAAAAATAAGATTCACCACCCTTGTTTTTAAAAATATATTCTCAAACTCAAAGGATGGTTACATAAACTTGTCAGGTAGGTATATTTGGCTGCGTATTTCATTCTTAATGACAAATACTGATGCGCTTGAAATACGCAAGATTAAGCTTCTTGTTGCCAAGGAACGTATAACTGACTATCTTCCTGAAATATATAGAAAAAATGGTTTAGAAAATGATTTTTTTAAAAGATACATGGCTATATTCGACAATATCTTCTTTGATATAGAAAATAAAATAGATATGGTCGGAAAAACAATGGATTTTGAGCATGCTAAAGGTGATCTTCTAAAGTATCTTGCGATGTTTGTGGGTATCACAGATGTAAACGATTTAGATGATGAGGGTCTGAGGGCGCAAATTAGATATGCAGCTAAGGGCTTTTCCTATATAGGAACAAAGAAAGGAATTGAAGAAACAGTATTTAGGTTATTGGGTGAAACTCCAAATATCATTGAGCATTTTGAAATAAATGAGATGCTGACAAACAGTAAAGACAAGGATTTATACAAAAAACTATTTGGCTCAAATCCCCATAAGTTTTTTATTATGGTTTCAGAAAATTCAATAATAAAACTTGGACTTGGACTTGGAAAGGATTACGGTGCAATGCTAAGGAAAATTGAAAAGATAATTCCGGCAGGTACGAGCTTTGATATGATAATTCTAAGGAATAGAGCTGTTTTAAACCACCATACCTACCTTGGTGTAAATTCCTGTGTTACGGATTACAAGAGCGCAACGCTGGATACTGAAGGATCGGTGTCATACGATACTTTTATTGGAGGGTAAACAATGAAAAATAAGAATTTTTTCCCTTTTGAGAGAAATCGGTACTTTTATGGAAAAATGCTGACGGCAAGGGATCTTGAGACAGAACAAAGATATTTAAATGATAAGCGAAGAACTGTGAACAAAGCTGTTTTTGGTGCAGGAATAGTACATGGTCTTGGCACTTATATAAATGATGAATCCTCTGTTTCTGTAGAATCCGGATTGGCTTTTGACTATACAGGACGTGAGATTGTTGTTGACAACTCACTGGTTAAAAAAATGATGACAATTGAGGGATATGAAACACTTGCTGGTTCAGAACAATGCTATCTTTGCTTGTCCTACAATGAAACAGATAGAGAGCCTGTAAGTGCGATAGGTATAAGGGATAGAGAAAGCGATGAGTTTAATAAAATTCAGGAAAGCTATAGACTATATCTAGACAAGTCAACCCCTAATTTTGCAGCAATATATGAAGATGGTGGCAGGAATTATGTTGATATTGTGTATAACTCGGAAGATTTAATAATTGTCCAGATAATTCCTAAAATTGCGGTTAAGAATAATGAGTTTACCATAGGTTACATAGCTGTGAAAAACATAAGTAAACCTGCTCTTAGTCTGAAAATCTCATTTGAATCTGATTATTTTGGAATTGACAATAGCGATTCTATAGAACTCAGTTATAACGAAAGTGATAGTGAACGGGAGGGAATTATAAAGGCATTTTTTCCTCTTTCAGTTAAAGGCTCATCAGACAGCCAAATACTTTGGTCAAAAACTCCTATAAAGATTTCTGTAACCATGGGAGATTCAAGTAAGGCTGTTGAGTTTTCGGATGCAAGAAACATAAACATATGCAAAACGGTTAGGGAAGCAGAGCAGTTTTATAATATGAAAATAAGCAGTTTGAACGAAATATATTCAGGAGACGAAACCCCTATATACCTTGCAAAGATTGACTACGGTGAGGCTGGAACTATACATGTGCTTAGGAAAGTTTTCTCTCACCCTTTTGACCAACATATAACAAAATATAAATATGCCCCAAACTTTAATACAAGTTCTAATGATAATTTTATTTTGGAAAAGACAGAATCTTCAATGAAATTGTTAGATTATTGGCAAAAGCCAGAGGTAGACGTAAATTACAATCCAAAGTCAAAAAGTCTTTCTTTTAGTTTTGGGATGCCCTCTTTAGAAGCTTATGATTATGCCACTGCATCCGGAACACTAAAAATACCTTTAACGGGGACGATTAAAGTTAATTCAAGATTTTTTTCAGAAGATATACCTCATAATCTGGGTGTTGGTGATGTGTCAATAACCCTTTCAGCAGAATTTGATTCAGACGAGATTGAATCAGAAGGAGAAAGAAGGCTGCTTTTTGGAAATGGTGAGGTATTTGCGGCAAAATCAATGTTCAAAGCTGTTCCTAAAGCAGAGTTGGCAGCAGTGTTAAGTCCTGAAAAAGGTACTTTCAAAGTTGGAATTTGGTGCAAGGATTATATTCAAGGCAGGGAAATTACAATTAAATGGTTTGCTTACAAACCTACAAGGGACACTGCAGCTACTGTTAAATTTATAAAACCAACTTTAAAAATCATTCCTGAAATGAAGAAAATTAAGGTTCGGGAACAGCTATCATTTAAAGCTGACGTTCAGGGTACACCTGACAAAAGCGTTGTTTGGGAAGTAAAAGATATGGATGGCGGAGTTATAGACTCAAAGGGAGTTTACCGTGCGCCTAGTATACCTGGCATATACGAGATTACCTCAAGGAGTGGTGCTGATTCTGAAGTATATTCCAGTGCATTTGTAATAGTGGAAGAATAGGTGAGGCAGAATGCAGACTCTGTTGTGCGGAGGCAGGTATAAGATACTTGAATGTGTTAGAAATTTAGACGGTGTTGAGGTTTATATATGCAATGACGTATACGAAAAACACATTTATAATCCTTATATCTTAAATGTTTACTCTAATAAATACCATATAAAAAGATACTTGCCTATTATATATGATATGGACAGTTCTCTTTACACGGATTTCATAGAAATAAATATTGGTCCGGATTCTGTGACAACTATTTTTAGATACCATACTGGTGAAGGGCTTGAAGAATTTCTCTCAAAAGTAAAATCAGACGATTTTGAAACAAGATCAGCGTATGCAAAGCTCTTTCTAAAGGAGTGTATTTTGTTTAAACTGCTTCCTGATGCTGTGGCTAATATGGTAATGAAAAAGGAAAATATAAGGGTCTCACCCAATAATAATAAACTCAAATTTAATTACATACTGATACCAGTAATTGAAAATAAGACTATTATAGAACTTTCCATTGAAATCCTTAAGGAAATGTTCCCTAAAAACAGGTTTCTTCCTGAAATCATGCTGGATTACCTAAAGGACTTTGAGGAGCGTAAGTTTGAAGATATTGCCGAAGCTTTCTCAGTTTATAAGGAAGTTCTTCCACAAGCGTTATTGCGTTATGAAGAACTATCAAACGAATCCATTATAAAGTTCTGGAAAAGAATATTCATTAAATATATTAAAAGAAAATTTCGCAGAAGAAAAGGGTGATTCTGGATGTTCAAGAAAATACTTAGCTTCATAGTTATACTGTTTTCATTATCCATTATAGCCCTTGCTATATGGCAAAATTCAATTTTTTCGGTGTTATGCAAAGACAGCAATGAAACCGCAGTTAATTATGCCTATTCATCAGACAGAAGCGGCGTTGTGTATTATATGAGAAAGGAAAATAACTCTCATTATCTATGTGCAGTTGACTCAACTGGTTCATCTATATTAAAAAAGAACGTAACCCAGCAAATTGAATGGAATTCGTTTGTGGATTCAATATATGTTGATAATGAAAAAAACATAATAATTACTCAATATGGAATAAACCCTGTTTCTGAATGGATTGAATACACAAAAATTCATATGTTCAGAGAAGATGGAACATATTACAATGAGATATTTAGTCAAGAATTATCTCATTATAAAGACGGAAATTACAAGAAAATTTCTTCGATTAGTGAAGACGATCGCAATATTGTTTTTGGGTATAACAACAAGGGTCTAATAGAAGTTTATAAGCTTCCCAAAACCGGAAGTGAACCCCTAACGAAATTGTCAGAGTACCTGCTTTCAACAGATGAAGAAAGAGGACTGACAGCCTTTTGCGCTCTTCCTAATGCAAGCATAATTATAAACAAAGACAATGGCGTAAAAATATTCTCAAGTGTTGGGGAAAAGACCATAGATATCCCAAATAGCATTTACATACAAAACTTTTTCTATTGCAGTGGAGCAGTCTATTTTTATGACAGTATTTCTGGAGGAATCTATTCAAACCCAGGTCAAGATGAGAATTTTCTGCTAGAGTTTGCCGGTAAAAAGGCCTTAACATCTGATGCGGATATTCGGTTTGAAAATTTAACAAATATCAGTGTTAACCCTTCAGGAAATATTACAGGAATAAATGAAAAAGATAACAGTACAGAAATTTATATGGGCGGTGCAGCTTATTTTACTAAGATAGCAGAAATTTCAAACAAACAAGAGCTTGATATAAATTTCTGGCTGCTTTTTATAGCAGTTATTATAGGAGTTTTAATTCTGTCAGTTCTTATATGGGACTTTTTTACTAGTTTTATGAATATGAAACTATCTATTCTTGTCCGGCAAACACTTTTAATTATACTTGTGCTTTATTCAACCCTTTATTTTACGACTAGCTATTTTCTTATACCAAATATATCTTCTGCTATGTATGAAACCCAAAAAAGCAAAATGCTATCAATAGCAGATATGTTTATGTCGTTTACTAAGTCAATGTCTGTTGAAATGAACATTAACACCGAAGATTTAGCCTTAATTGTTGACAAATATGGTCAGGAGTATGCCATAGACAGAGGAGTATTATCTCAAGAAACAATAGACAGGTTTAAGAACCATTTGTTTATAGAAGGAAATGACGGAATACCAAGAATAATTGCTTCAAATGACAGATATTCAAAAGGATATAATTTAGATAGCCTGCTTGGGGGCATTAGAATCTCAGAATTTGAAATTGGCGAGTATGTCGAAAGTACTGATATGACTGGACGTAAACTTATACTGGTCTTAAACACAGACGAAATTGCCCAAGGAAAAACAGTGAAGCTTTGTGTAATTGGAAGCCTAACTCAAATAGATGAGTATTTATCAGAAATAGAAAGAAATATAATTAATTTTATGTTTGTTACAGCACTTCTCCTTATAGCAGTGCTTACTGCTGTAGAAATGTTTAGTCTTTTGAATCTTAAAAAGCTTAAAAGAAATGTTGAGGACATTACCAGAGGAAATTATGACCTTGAAATAGATATTAAATCAGGTGATGAAATTGAAGAGTTGGCGGATTCTTTAAACGACCTAAAAACTAACCTACAGCAAGTCAAAATTGAGCTTTCACAAGTTAATCAAGCCTACCTCCCCTTTATACCAAGACGATTTCTTGAGATATTGGGAAGATATAGCATGGAAGGAATAAACAGAAACTTACGTCAGTATAAAACAGATATTTACATACTATGCCTGTACATTAGATTTCCGGACAATGCTGGCATGGATAATGCTGGAAGTAACCTTGATGCGATAAACCTTATATTAGAGCAGGTTGTTCCAGTTGTGAACGATAATAAAGGTACAGTATTTAATTTCAGATATGAAGGCTTTGATGCAGTTTTTGAAGACAACGCAGATATTGCCCTTTCTGCTGCCCTGAAAATAAGAGATAAGGTTAAAGGTATTAATGAGGAAATTCAATTCTTTAGCGATAGAAGAATTGCCGATGTTCGTATAGTGCTTGCAAAAACTAATGCGATTTTTGGTTTTATCGGAGAAGAAAGCAGAATGCAGCCAATTGCTGTTTCAGAGCGTCTGACAGTGACTGATGAAGTAGCAGAAATTTGCTTTGAAGCTGATGTTTATATTGTGGCAATTGAAGACTTTATAGAAAACTTGCAGAAAAACACATATCAGTCAAGGCGAATAGGAAATGTTTTGGTAAAAGGAAAGAAAATCGAACTATTCGATATATATGACTCAGATCCGTATTCACTGATACAACTTAAATCCACATTTGAAGATAGGTTTAAGGTTGCTGTATTTTGTTTTGAAAACGGTGATTTTGAAAAAGCAAAGAACATGTTTATGGAAATAATTAAGTTCTCATCTGAAGACGGGATTTCAAAATATTATATGTATCTTTCGGAGCATAACTTACGTAGTGAAACAAAATTCGATACGTTTGCTATATATAAAGATATCTTAATAAGAACCAGTATTCAATAAATTGCTATTCTTGGTAATTCGAATATATGTTCTAAAGGTGGATTAATGTGATTATTAAGATTATAATGCGTAACCTGACAATGGCAGGGCGGGTTATTAAGTCAGTTTTCTTAAGACCAATTTATTATCTATGGCAGAAATTTCTATCCATAACAAACTTAAGTAGATATATTTCAAAAGCCCCAAGAGCAGCTGCCAAGTTACCTCAGGCTATAAAGATCAGGCCTGAAAAAAGGGATGATTTCTACGATCTGGGTGATGTGTTTGTAGCTAAAAAATTCTTTGTTGTTTTT
>CAZTAY010000011.1:0-30221 GCA_964611655.1 uncultured Eubacteriales bacterium | reverse complement strand
ACTAAGAGTTAGGAAAATAATGTTTATTATGCAGAGCATTATTTTTTTTGTGTGCATACTTTACCTCATAGTCGTTATTTTATTTTCAAGGCTTTTGCCGTTTTTGGCACAATCCAAGTTAACAAGTTAAACATGTAATAGCAATATAATATATAGTTGTTTAACGTTAGAAAAACCACTTAAGTTAAAACAACTTTGGTTGCCGTAGTTCACTATAGTATTATTGGAAAAAACAAGTAAGTCTATTCAACCTTTGGAGGTGTAGAGTGTATGAGAGTGTACGAACAAACAGTGGATGAGGCGCTTAAATCCTTAGGTTCAGGCAGGGAAGGTCTTTCAACTGATGAAGTGAAAAGCAGACTAGAGGAATTTGGAAAAAACAAACTGCTGGAGAAAAAGAAAAAACCGCTGCTGATTAAATTTATTGAGCAGTTAACCGATCCCATGATAGTCATTCTAATATTAGCAGCAGTTGTATCAGGATTTTTCGGTGAAGTTGCCGACATGCTCATAATTTTGTTTGTGGTTTTAATGAATGCTGTTCTTGGGCTTGTGCAGGAGGGTAAGGCTGAAGCTGCAATTGAGGCACTAAAACAGATGTCTGATTCTAAATGCCTTGTAAGGCGTGATAAGGATCTTATTACGGTTAAATCTGAGGAGATTGTACCCGGCGATATTGTGCTTTTAAACGCAGGGGACTCTGTTCCTGCTGACCTGCGCATTATAGAATCAGCAGGTCTTAAGGTTGAGGAAGCGGCGCTTACAGGCGAGTCTATATCTGTTTCAAAGACCCATGAACCTATTGCACAAAGAGAAAAGGAGACACCCCTATATGAAAGGCTAAACATAGTATTCATGGGCACAAGTGTTGTCTATGGCAGGGGTGAAGGTGTTGTAGTTTCAACAGGAATGCATACGGAAATGGGAAAAATTGCAGGAATTATTTCAGATACTGAAAGTGCAAAAACACCTCTTCAGAATAAGCTGGCAGACCTTAGTAAGCTTCTTAGTGTAACTGTTATTGCTATTTGCGTAGCGGTTTTTGTATTAGGAATTATAAACGGCGGTGAGATTAACAGAGGAAATGTATTCGAAATGTTTATGACTTCTGTAAGCCTTGCTGTTGCAGCAATCCCTGAAGGTCTTGCAGTTGTTGTGACCCTACTGCTATCCCTTGGTGTTACAAGGATGTCAAAGAGAAAAGCAATAATAAGAAAGCTAACGGCAGTTGAAACCCTAGGCTGCGCACAGGTTATTTGTACAGATAAGACAGGAACTTTGACCCAAAACATGATGACTGTTACAGAAACATATGGAAACGAAACTCTTCTTGCCAATGCAACTGCACTTTGCAATGACGCTGTAATAAATGAAAGCGGAGATGCGGTTGGTGAAGCGACGGAAGTTGCGCTTATAAACTTTGCAGAGAAAAATGGTGTCCACAAAAAAGAACTACAGCAGGTTTTGCCAAGAGTTTATGAATTGCCTTTTGACTCTGACAGAAAGATGATGTCAACAGTAAACGGCACAAGCGGTGCTTATAGACAGTTTACAAAGGGTGCGCCGGATCAAATCCTCAGTAAATGCGATAGGATTATTATAAATGGCAATCCTGAGTTATTAAGTGACCATTATCGCGAAAAAATCATGTCATGGAACAGGGATATGGCAAGAAAAGCTTTAAGGGTTATAGGCTCTGCCTACAAGGATTATGAAAAATTACCTGATGATCAAACGCCTGAAGGCATGGAAAAGGATATGATCTTTATAGGGCTATCGGGAATGATCGATCCTGTACGCCCTGAAGCAAAAGCAGCAATAGCGGCTTGTAGAGACGCTAAAATTAAACCTGTTATGATTACCGGTGACCATAAGGACACAGCCTATGCAATTGCTAGCGAACTTGGAATAGTAAACAGCAAAAAAGATATTTTGACAGGCAGTCAGCTTTCTGAATTGCCTGATGAAGAATTTCAACATGCTATTGAGAACGTGTCTGTTTATGCAAGGGTTTTGCCTGAACATAAGGTTCGTATTGTTGATATGTGGAAGAAAAAGGGTAAAGTTGTGGCAATGACAGGGGATGGCGTAAACGATGCACCTGCACTAAAATCAGCTGATATCGGTGTGGGAATGGGCATAACAGGAACAGACGTTACTAAAAATGTTGCGGATATGGTTTTAGCTGACGACAATTTTGCTACTATAATAAGCGCTGTCAGTGAGGGCAGACGAATTTACGAAAATATCAGGAAATCAGTACAATTTCTACTGGCTTCAAACCTAAGTGAAGTTCTGGCAATTTTTACTGCAACCATTATGGGCGTGAGGCTTTTTGCACCAATTCATATTCTTTGGATTAACTTGGTAACTGACACTATGCCTGCCGTTGCTCTGGGAATGGAGGAAGCTGAAAAGGATAGTATGCAAAAGCCCCCTCGTGATCCTTCAGAAAACATAATTAACAAGAGTCTTGGAATTAATATAGTCTATCAGGGTGTTTTAATTGCAATTTTAACACTGGTTTCATTCTTTATAGGAAACAAACTTAATCATGCAACCGGAATGACAATGGCGTTTACAACATTGTCAATGTGTGAAATTTTTCATGGTTTTAATATGCGCTCACGGACAAAATCAATTTTTGCTATTTCATCAAGCAATAAAGTGCTAACAGCAACAGCTGTTATTTCTGTTTTATTAACTGTTTTGGTTGTATATACTCCGTGGCTAAACACAGTGTTTAAGCTCACTCCTTTGTCGGTAAATAATTTTGTAACTTCTGTTATTATTGCCTTTGCAATTATTCCAGTTGTAGAACTTGTAAAGGTTTTTGCCAGAGCCAGGGGTTAATGTAAAACATGGGAAGCTTACCCAGATTCAGAAAAGTAGCCTAGGACTTAAAAGAAAGAAGCAAAGAATTTTAACAGAAATGCCGCATCTGCGGCATTTCTAAGAGAAAGACTTTTAAATATTTTGAAAAACTTTCACACAAAAAATCTCCAAGCCTTTTATCTACATTCTGATCAGGGGTAACACTACCCTGATATTTTTAAGTGTTTTTTTATTGACAACCATTTTGAGCAACAAAAAAAGCACTTATTTACAAAACTCTTTAAACTGTTAGTCAACAGCCAGAAAAGATAAGAGTTTGCTTATAAGTGCAAAATAATTATTTCAATAGACTAAAATACTTCAAAAACTATGAACCCAACTTAAGCTTATCGCCAACAACAATATTCTCTCCGATTCGATAAACATCTCCTGCGCCCATCGTAATTATCAAGTCACCGGGTTTGCAATTTGCTTTTAACAATTCTTCTATTTCAGAAAAATTATTAATATAAACAGCTTTTTGTCCGGTGTTAATTATTTTATCCTTCAAGTGACTAGCGCTTATGTCTCCGGGGTTAACCTCTCTTGCAGCGTAGATATCGGACAATATTACATGATCCGCATCAGAGAAGGCTTCTGCAAATTCGTTTAGAAAAGCTTTTGTCCTTGAATAGGTATGTGGCTGAAAAACACACCATATATTATTATAGCTATGCTCCCTTGCTGCTTTTAATGTGGCTTTAACTTCAGCAGGATGGTGTGCATAGTCATCAATTATTGTAACACCTAAATATTCGCCTTTATACTCGAATCTGCGTTTTGCTCCTGAAAAGTTGCCCAAACCTTTTTTAAAGTATTCCGGATTCACCCCAAAATCATTAGCAACGGCCATGGCTGACAAAGAATTGTAAATATTATGTTTACCTGGAACTTTCAATGAGATTCTGCCCAATGAAAATCCGTTATATAAAACCTCGAAGGAAGGTAACCCATCAGAGCTTATTTCGATATCCTTTGCGTACCAATTTGCATTCTTATCTGTTCCAAAGGTTATTACCCTTAGCTCTTCATTTCCGGATTGGGTAATTAAGCCTGGTATATCATCTATATCGTTGTTTATTACAAGTAGTCCGCCATCTTTTATATTTGAAATAAAACCTGCAAAAGATCTTCTTACATCGTCAATAGACTTAAAGTAATCAATATGATCCAAATCCATATTTAATATAACACCAACATATGGATAAAACTCCAAAAAGCTGTCTTTGTACTCACATGCTTCTGCAACAAAATATCCGGAATTTCCCACCCGTGTATTTCCGTTTATGCTAGGCAAGACTCCTCCCACGGTAATAGTAGGATCAAGGTTTGCTTCCAGTAATATTTGAGAAATCATTGATGTGGTTGTTGTTTTGCCATGGGTTCCGGAGACAGCAACCGAACTATTAAACCCATCCATAATAATGCCAAGAAGCTTTGAACGAGGTATAACAAACTTGTTTTTCATTCTAGCCGTTAAGAGCTCTTCGTTGTCCTCCTTAACGGCTGCGGTATACACAACAAGATCAATATCATCTGTGATGTTCTTACGTTCATGGCCTATGTGAACGTTTATACCAAACTTTACTAACGCCGAGGTAATGTCTGATTTTGAAATATCAGAACCCTCAACTATGTATCCTCTATGCTTTAAAATCATCGCCAAACCGCTCATGCTGATGCCGCCAATACCAATAAAGAAAATTTTTCGCGCATTATATAGATTCTTTTCGTCCTCATAATTTAAAGTCATATTAAACCTCTATTCTATGTTTATTCTTTCTAAATAAAAGTCGCCTGTTTCAATATATGTGAATAAAAGCTTATCTTATTACATATAGAGTTGGCTATTAATTATTATGGATTATTTTAGTAATTTTATACTATAATGAAATAACTAATATTTTTCTAAATTTAATTTTTATTTATACAAAAAATGATGTAACTGGTTGACCACAACAATTATATTTTATAATATGAGTTGCATTTTTACTTTTAAAAGTAATTGCCAGAGCCTATTTTATTAGGTCTATTAAACAGGCTCTTAAAAATACCGCAAAGACCAGTTGGCTAAGCGGTGTTTTTTAGAAAATCCTATTGTAAGTCACTATTTTTAATTACATTTAAGAATCTGTCATGAATCTGTAAAAAGGCATATACTAAATCGGGATCAAGGCTTTTTCCGCTTTCATCGGTTATAAGGTTTACTGCTTCAAAATGAAATGAAGGTTCTTTATATACCCTTTTGCTTACAATTGTATCATACTGATCAATAAGCGCTACAATTCTTGCGCTAATAGGAATGTCTTCTCCCTTTAAGCCTTTTGGATATCCTGTTCCATCCCAATTTTCATGATGATAGTGAACTATATCTCTTATCGTATTAAAAACAAGTTCGTCTGTAATCTCGTTCTTAACTTTATCCACAAGTTCAACCCCAAGATTAGTGTGTAACTTCATTTGTTCAAACTCAGAAGCATCTAGTTTTCCGGGCTTCATTAAAATGCTCTCTGGTAAAAGCATTTTTCCGATATCATGGAATGGCATAGCATATATAATTGCTTCAGGAAGGTTTGAAGTAATAAGCTCTGGATATTCATTGATTTCAATAAGATAATCCAGAAGGATCTTGGCGTATTCAGTACAGTTTTTGACGTGCCAGAACCCAACGTTTTCTGCTCTAAATTCCGATAGGCTACCAAATGCATATAACAAAGGCTGGTAAGATAAATTATCTATTTTTGATTGTTTCTTTTCTATAAAATAATTCACCATTTGGTATTGTTTTTTAGCATGATGCAACAATTTTAATTTCAATAATAGTAGCCTAGAAGAAATGTTCTTATAGATACAATCTATAGCCCCTAGCTCCAACTTTTTTGTAAACTCAGCGTCAGTGATTACCCTATTTGTTGTTACAATAACAGGTATAGTTGATAAAGCAGGATCATTTGTTAACTGCAAAAGAATTGAGGGAGCATTGATTTCGTCGGAATCAGAGTCTAATAAAATAATATCTGGTACCCACGAATAAATGCTTTCAATAGCGTCAATAGCACTTAAAGAAGCATTTGTTTTATAATCATCCTTGAGTTTTTCTATAAGCTCTTTTATTACTTTAAGGTTATTATCAATTATAAATACTTTGCCTTTATTTTTCATTCTTATTACCTCCTGCAAAATCATGCTCAAAAGCACTAAGTAGCTTAGAGGCTTCTTTTAATTGCAGTTTATCAATATGTGACTTAATTTTTTCAAAGTTCTCATTAAATGGAGTACTTTTCATAAATTCCGATAATTCATTACAGATCTCAAATGCTAGTCCAAGGTCAGGATTATCTATTATATGGTTTTTTAGCTCGGAAATCAAGGACATAACATGAAGCAAATCAAGTTTTGAAAAACTACCTTCCTTTAATGAGTTTGCTGTATAGATTACATTATAAGAATTGATAAATTTGTTCAAGGAATTTTTAAGCCCTGCAATTTTTTCCTTAACTATGCTTTCTTCTAAGTTTCCTTCTAAAGCATCATAAAGTTCAACTGTGTTCTCATAAATCTGGGTTAATTCAAGGTTTGAGCTGACACCTTTTATGACATGAAGCAAATCAAGCAGTGCGTGGATCTCGCCGTTTTTAAGAAGTAAATTTATATCGGCGGGCAAATTTAAATAACTTTCTTTGAAATTTCCTAAAAGTTTATAATAAAGCTTTTCATCTCCTTGTAAACGTTCAAGACCCTTAATATGGTCTATGCCTGAAATAGAGTCCAACATGTATGACGATCTTTTTGATTCATTAACAAAGTGTTTTTCAAAATGAAGATGTCGTTCTGGCAGATGTTTTATTATTCTGTCAATCAACTCATCTACAGAAAAAGGCTTTATAAGAACATCGGTTATGCCGTGTTTTATAAATTGGTCAACGGTAATTTTTGGACTCTCCACAGTCACTGCAATTATAGGCGTGTTCTGAGCAAATTGATCCTTTAATTCGTTGAGTTTAGTTGTTGCTTCAATACCGCCCATAACTGGCATTTCAATATCCATTAAGATAATATCAAAAGCTATTTCTTTATATAAAGAAATGGCTTCTTCCCCATTTGTTGCAATTGCAACAAAGCCACCTTCGGATTCAATTGCATTGGAAATGATTTTTTGCATGATTACACTGTCATCTGCTGAAAGAACTTTTACACCTGAAAGAGAGTTTCCTTTTTGATTGGTATTGTCAACAGTCATTATGCTTGAATGAAGGGTAAAACTAAGCTTATACAAATCATCTTTAAGCTTTTCGGCGTATAAAGAAGAGGTTTGGATGTAATCAGATAATATCTTAGCAAGATATAACCCAAAGTTGCCGGATTCTATTAATTTTAATTGTTTGAGTTTATCACCATAATAATCATTGGTAATAATATCAGCCGTTTCTTTATCTAGCTTAATATTATACACAGAAAAGCTTACTGAAACAGTACTTTCGGTTTTTTCAGCAAGGGTTGCTTCCAGAGAAATCTGTTCAGCATTATGTTGGTCAATACGACCTTCTAGTATTTTCTCAATGATTTTACATGCGTTTCCGTGATCGATCAATAAGTATTGAGGAATTTCGTCATCAACAGAACTTTTAAGAGCTGTAATCGGTAAGGAGTATTTTTTACATATATTCCTTGTAACTGTCTCAAACACGATTTCAGCAGATGTAGTCCTTTTGCTTGTAATGTGAGTATTTAATAGAACAGACTTAATATCAGTATAGTTTTTTAGATCTGTTTCTAATAATTTTGTAAAAGAAATAGCATTGCTAATATTACTTTTACAATTTTCAATATTAGAATCGAATAATGCAGAGTCCAGAAAGCGGCTAACATATTCAGATAAATCTTCAACATGTGTTCGCAAGGAATCGTTTAAAGTCTTAAATAGTTCTTTAAGAACAGCTCTGTTCTTATTTGAATTCTGCTCGTTACACCATGACAGTATGTCAGATTGTTTATGTTTGTTAAATGTACTATCCATAAAACCGAAAATATAATGTTTGTTTCTAAATTCTTGCTTAATTAGAGCTACTAGAAACGGCTGAACATTCTTTTTTCGATCAAATACTTTGATCTCAAAAAGATATTCTGTGTTTTGCAGTAGTTTTTCAGTGATTTTAGAAAACAGCAATTCGTTTTCTTTTTTATTATGTGAGGCAATGAACAAATCACTTAAAAATACTGCCTGTCCAAATAATACTTTTGCCCGATTGTTTAAGTATAAGATGTTCCCTGCTTCATCACACGCAAAGAACACAGAATTAATGTATTTAAATACATCAATAAATTCTTTGTAGGATGACTCTTTTGAAAGTGAAATAAGCTGCTGCATAAACTTTACGGAATTCTGAAACTGTGTGCTTATCGACTCATTAACTAAATCAAGTTCTTTTTCCATATTCATCTCACTCAAATCCTATTTTCAAGTCATATGATTTATTATGCTAAAACTTAGGCTGCCGAATATTTATTTACATTAATTATACTTACTTAATCAATGCAATACAATAGTTTTATATTTATCAGATGAAAAAATTATTGATTGCATATAATTTAAAGCTATTATATAATACCTTAACCATTATTTAAGGCTTGAAAAAGTCTGTTTATTTTATGTCATGGATAAAAAACTATTTTTAAAAAGATTTTTTACTAAAGATAGCCATGCCAAGTATATTATTATAAAGAAACCTGTTGATTTGATTTTGGGGGAATAACTTAATGGAACATTCTAGAAAGGCTATGATAATAAAACCGTCTGCCACGCTGAGTTTGACAGCTAAAGCTAATCAAATGAAAGCAGAGGGAATTGATGTTTTGGGTTTTTCGGCAGGCGAGCCGGATTTTGACACCCCATCGCATATTAAGGATGCGGCTGTTGATGCCCTTTTGTCTGGATTTACAAAGTACACGCCTGCTGCAGGCACATTAGAACTAAGAAAAGCAATTGCGGATGACTATCGGGAAAAAGGACTAAAGTATGACTATGAACAGATAATAGTATCTAATGGCGGTAAACATTCTCTAACAAATATATTTTTAGCTATTATAAATGATGGTGACGAGGTTATTATACCTTCGCCCTATTGGCTCACATATCCGGAGATAATAAAAATTGTGGGTGGCGTTCCTGTAATAGTTAGGACAATAAAAGAAAACTCGTTCAAGGTTACCAGGGCTGAACTGGAGGCTGTTTATACGGAAAAAACAAAGGCAGTTATAATCAATTCACCTTCAAACCCAACGGGTGCAGTCTACTCGGAAGAAGAACTAAAAGATATAGCTGAATTTGTTGTCTCTAAGAATATTTTAGTCATTTCTGATGAAATATATGAAAAGTTGATTTATAACGATAAAAAGCATATCAGTATAGCCTCCCTAGGAGAAGAGATATTTAAAAGAACCATTATTTCTTCCGGTCTGTCGAAAACATATTCAATGACTGGGTTTAGAATAGGTTATACTGCTGCTCCAAGAGATATAGCAAAACTCATTTCAAATATACAAAGTCATAGCACATCAAATCCTAACTCTATTGCTCAAAAAGCTGCTTTTGCTGCTATTAAGGGTAGTCAGGACTGTGTTGTTGAAATGAAAAAAGCATTTTCGGAAAGACTGGATTATATTTGTAGAAGAATTGAAGATATTAAATATATATCAGCGGTTAAGCCGGAAGGTGCATTTTATGTTTTCGTAGACATTTCTAAATTGCTAGGAAAGGAAATCAACGGCAAAAAGATAATTGATGCTGTGGATTTTTCGGATGCCTTGTTAGATTCTGAAAACTGTGTTGTTGTTCCATGCAATGACTTTGATTTTGACGATTATATAAGACTTTCTTATGCAATTTCAATGGAAGCAATTGAAAAAGGAATGGACAGAATAGAGAGTTTCATAAACAAATATTATTGAAACGAGAATCAGGGTTCTTACAAAGGAGAGGTTTGATGTATACTTTATTAAGGGATATATATGAAAATCCTAATGACTATTCGGATAAAGATATAACAATTGCCGGATGGGTGAGGACAATGCGCTCTCAAGCGGCGTTTGGGTTTATTGAAATTAATGACGGAACATTCTTCAAAAGTATTCAAGTGGTTTTTGAAAATAATTTGGAGAACTTTTCAGAGGTTACTAAATACTCTGTTGGCTCTGCACTTGAGATTCAAGGTCAGCTTGTTCTTACTCCAAATAATAAACAGCCTTTCGAAATCAAGGCTAAAAATATAGTTCTTGAAGGGGCATCATCCCCTGAATACCCCCTTCAAAAAAAGCGTCATACAATGGAATTTTTAAGAACTATTGCACATTTAAGACCCAGAAGTAATACATTTTCTGCTGTGTTTAGAATTAGCTCTATTGCGTCCTTTGCAATTCATAACTTTTTCAACCAAAAAGGCTTTGTCTATGTTCATACTCCAATATTAACAGGAAGCGACTGTGAAGGTGCAGGGGAGATGTTTGGAGTTACAACATTGGATTTAATGAATGTACCTACACAGGATGGGCATGTTGACTATTCACAAGACTTTTTCTCAAAGGAAACGAATCTTACTGTAAGCGGTCAGTTATACGCTGAATCATATGCTCTTGCATTTAGAAATGTATACACTTTCGGACCCACGTTCAGGGCTGAAAATTCCAATACCGCAAGACACGCAGCAGAGTTTTGGATGATGGAGCCGGAAATCTGTTTTGCAGGTCTTAAGGAAAATATGCAACTTGCAGAAGAGATGTTAAAGTATGTAATATCCTATGTTATGGAAAATGCAAAGGAAGAAATGGAGTTCTTTGACAGTTTTGTTGAGAAGGGGCTTCTTGAAAAGCTTAATAATATTGTGAATGCAGATTTTGCTCATGTAACTTATACGGAGGCAATAGATATTTTACAAAAAACTGGCGAAGAATTTAAATATCCCGTAAGCTGGGGTATTGATCTGCAAACAGAGCATGAACGATATCTATCTGAAAAGGTTTACAAACGCCCGGTTTTTGTAACTGACTATCCAAAGGATATAAAAGCGTTTTACATGAGAATGAACGACGATGGAAAGACCGTTGCAGCAATGGATCTCTTAGTACCACTTGTAGGTGAGTTAATAGGAGGAAGCCAAAGAGAGGAAAGGTATGACGTTCTGTGTAATAGAATGGACGAACTTGGACTTTCTAAAGAAGATTATTGGTGGTACTTGGAGCTACGTAAATTCGGAGGCGCGAAACATGCTGGTTTTGGATTGGGATTTGAAAGGCTATTAATGTATTTAACAGGTATTTCAAACATAAGAGATGTATTGCCTTTCCCAAGAACCACTGGTAACGCTGATTTTTAATATCAAGCAGGTGACATATGGATTATAAAATGCTTAGTAGTAAAAAGGTGTTTGATGGATATATTGTGGACATAAACCATGATATGCTTCTGCTGCCTGATGGTCAAAAGGTAAAACGAGAAATTATTGTTAGAGGAAATGCAGCGGCTATAGTTCCTGTTAATGAGGAAGGCAAGCTGGTTTTAATAAGGCAATATCGTCACGGTTCCAAATCAATGGCTCTTGAAATTCCGGCAGGCATGCTAAACCATAATGAAAAGCCTATTGAATGTGCATTCAGAGAGCTAGAAGAGGAAACGGGTTATAAAGCAGGAAGATTATTTCTATTGTCGGAAATGTACCCTGCAATGGGATTTTGCACAGAAAAGATATCTGTGTATTTAGCTCTTGATTTGATGCCAGGAACTCAAAACCTTGATTTTGACGAAATAATAGAAATTGAGACTTATGGCATTGATGAAGCTGTTGCTAAGATTTTTTCAGGCGAAATTGTTGACGGCAAAACAATTGCTGGAATACTTGCTGCAAAGGAATATATGAAACTATATCTTAATTCCTAAAGACAAGCAGTTCTATAAGTATTTAAACCCTCATATATTTAGTAGTAGTTTTTTCTATAAACTGAAATATTCAGGTTTGAAAAAACGCTACTAATGAAATGAGGGTTTTTTATGAACAGTATAAAAAGACTAAGAAAAAAGGTAAATGTAAGGCATCCTGTTAGAAAACAAGCGAAGCATAATCAGCAATTATTTTACAGCAGAAATATTCCTGCAATGATAATTATAGCTCTTTTTTTAATAGGTATAGTAACTGGCTCTGTTTTGGCAAACGGTCTTGACGATTTAAGATATGGTGAGCTTGAAAAATTTTTCTTAGGATTCTATGAAAACTTCAGCGTAACAGATATAAATCAAAAAACTGTGATGATCGATAGCTTAATTAAATACGGAAAATATATTGTTATTATTTGGATTATGGGCTTTTCAATGCCGGGTACTCTTGTAACAGGGTTTATGTTCTTTATAAAAGGAACTGCATATGGTTTTACAAGCGCATTTATTATTAGTAAATTTGGTATGTACGGTATTTTAATATCTTTTTTTTCTTATTTTCCACAAAACCTAGTTTTTCTGCCGGCAATGTTCCTTTTAGGATATTGCAGTATTGATTTTGCAACAGTGAAATTGAAGAATATTAAAGATCGTCCCCAAAAAAGCATAAAGCCAATAGTGTCAAAATATGTTGTCATATTGATTTTAGGTCTTGCTTGTGTACTGCTTACAGCATTAATAGAAACATATATTACGCCTGTGTTGGTAGAATATATATCTCCGTAAAAATCTGTTCACTTTATGCTAGTTGTTGTATAATAAAGCAAAACGTAGTGAATGGAGTAGAAACATGTCAGAGGTTTTTAATAGATACATAAAGCAATTAGCCAATACAAAGCATAAATCAGAGAACACTGTAATGTCGTATATGAGGGATATATTACTGTATGCAAATTTTCTTGAGGGATGTAATAAAGAACTGGAGAATTCGGATTCTTCAGATGTTCTGCTTTTTATAAATGAACTCAATAATAATAAAAAAGCGTCCTCAACCATTTCTAGAAACATTATTTCACTTCGATCTTTTTTTAATTATGCATTGGAAGAAGGAGCTATTTCAAAAAATCCAATGGATAATATTGATATTCCCAAAATAAATAAACAATTACCCAAAGTGCTTTCTGTGGAAGAAATGGAAAAGCTGTTGGCGCAGCCTGATCTGTCAACTGAAAAAGGTATTAGGGATAAGGCGATGCTTGAGATACTATATGCTTCTGGAATTAAAATAAGCGAACTTACAGAACTGAAAGTAACTGATATTAACTTAAGCCTTGGATATTTAAAATGCATGGAAAGCTCAAGGAGCAGGATTATACCACTTGGAAAGCAAGCTGTCATTTCAACAGGCTATTATATTGAAAATGCAAGAGATAAATTAAATAAAAACAAAAAAAATAATAATTTATTTCTAAACATGAACGGAAACGAAATGACCAGGCAGGGGTTTTGGAAAATACTAAAAAAATATGCAACAGATGCGGGTATTGAAAAGAAATTACCCCCTAATATTATAAGACATACGTTTGCAGCGCATTTGATTGAAAATGGAGCGGATCTTAGGTCGGTACAGGAAATGATGGGATATGCAAATATTTCTGCAACGCATGTCTATATTGAACTTACAAAATCAAGGTTAAATGATGTTTATAAAAAAGCGCATCCAAGAGCATAAAAAAGACAGGCTTGACTGCAATCAAGCCTGTTTTTTTATAGAAGTCCGGTAACTTTCAAAGTTGCAAAATAATCCTCAGGAGTTTCAGCACGTCTTATTAATTGAGTGCTTCCATCTTCTTTTAACAGCACTTCTGCTGAACGAAGTTTGCCGTTGTAATTATATCCCATAGCGAAACCGTGAGCTCCAGTGTCATGAATTACCACAATGTCGCCCATATCGATCTTGGGAAGATTTCTGTCAATTGCAAATTTGTCGTTGTTTTCACAGAGTGAACCAGTAACGTCATACATATGATCAAGAGGTGCATCTTCCTTGCCCATTACAGTAATATGGTGATATGCGCCGTACATTGCAGGTCTCATAAGGTTTGCGGCACATGAATCAAGACCAATATAATTTTTGTAGGTGTTTTTCTGGTGTACAGCCGTTGAAACAAGGCAACCATAAGGTCCTAACATAAAACGTCCCAGTTCTGTGTAAATAGCAACATCCGGCATGCCGTTTTTAACTAATATTTCATCATATTTTTCTTTAACAAGAGCTCCGATTTCCATTATATCGTTAGCCTTGTCCTCTGGTTTGTAAGGTATACCAACACCGCCACTAAGGTTTATGAAAGAAACTGTAATACCTGTTTCTTCTTTAAGCCATAATGCTGTATCAAAAAGGACTCCAGCAAGTGTAGGATAATACTCGTTTGTGAGAGTATTGCTTGCAAGGAATGAATGGAGTCCAAATTCCTTAGCTCCCAATTCCTTTAATTTCAAAAAGCCTTCCTTAAGCTGTTCTTTAGTAAAACCATATTTTGCATCTCCCGGATTGTCCATAATTTTATTATGTATTTTAAAATCGCCACCCGGATTAAAACGGCAGCAGATAGTTTCAGGGATACCAGCGCAGTCTTTTAAGAAATCAATATGAGTGAAGTCGTCAAGATTAATAACCGAGTCAAGGTCTTTAGCCAAAACAAATTCTTCTGCAGGCGTTGCATTTGATGAGAACATAATGTCGCGGCCTTTAAATCCAACAGCTTCTGACATCATCAGCTCTGTTTTACTGGAACAGTCTACGCCACAGCCTTCTTCTTTTAAAATTTTTAAAATAACAGGATTTGGTGTTGCTTTAACAGCAAAGTATTCTTTGAAACCTTTATTCCAAGCAAAAGCTTTATTCATAAGCCTTGCATTTTCCCGTATACCTTTTTCATCATACAGATGAAAGGGAGTGGGATATTCTTTTATAATATTATCAAGCTGTTCTTTGGTTACAAACGGTTTTTTCATGGTTCCTCCTTAAAAAATGACCCTATTAGATATGTTATTAATAATAAAAAAAATAGGCGGAATTGTCAAGTTTTCGATAAATAAAGCAATAAGACGTTTACTTATAAATAACAGTAGGTTTACATCATTGTAGTTGTCTGCAATCGGGCAGAGTTCTATAACAATAATCAGTGTTATTTGTACATGCAAATACTGCATCAATTCCATAAGATGAAGTTTTTGCTTTTTCACAACCTGAAAACATCGATAAATATATGGCAATAAATATAAATATAATATATCTCATTTTTCAGGCTCCTCTCAATTTATTCTTTGTTATTCATAAATTATGTGGTATTATATAGAATGTCTTAAAAATGGATAAAATATACTTTGTAGTTAAGCCGATTTGGAAGTCGGTAATAAAAGGAAAGGGGTATTGAATTGGAGGAAAGAAAAAATCCTTTGGCTATTATTGAGATGGAGGATGGAGGTAAAATCGAAATTGAGCTTTACCCTGACATTGCTCCTATTACGGTTAATAATTTTTTAAGCCTTGCTAAAAAGGGATATTATAATGGATTAATATTCCACAGGGTTATAAAAAATTTCATGATTCAAGGCGGATGTCCTGAAAAGAACGGAACGGGTGGCCCGGGATACTGCATTAAAGGTGAATTTTCATCAAACGGCATAAAAAATGACATACGCCATGAACGAGGCGTAATTTCAATGGCAAGAACACAGGTTAAAGATTCAGCAGGTTCTCAATTTTTTATTATGCACATGAATTCACCGCATCTTGACGGAGAGTATGCGGCTTTTGGTAAAGTTGTTTCCGGTTTGGATACGGTAGATAAAATTGCTAATGTGGCTGTAGACTATTCAGATAAGCCTGTAGATGATCAGGTTATTAAGTCTATTACATTAGAATTGCACGGAGTTGAATATCCTGAACCAGAAACTTTATAAAAAATTTACAAAATTATTGTCTGATTGAACCAATTATTATATAATATTTAATTGGTGATTTTGTTTGTCAACTTTTAAACAGGGAGCGGATTATAATGAGTTTTATTGATAGGGTTATGTCAAAGGCAAAAAGTCAGAAAAAAACAATTGTTCTTGCAGAAGCAGGAATGGACGAAAGAGTTGCAAAAGCAGCAGTTACTGTACTTGAAAAGGATATTGCCAATCTTATGCTGATCGGGAACGAAGCAAAAGTTAAGGAACTGGCATCAGGCGGCGATCTTTCAAAAGCTATTTTCATCGATCCAGAGAAGTATGAAAAGATGGAAGAGCTTACTAATTCGCTTTATGAAATTAGAAAATCGAAAGGTATGACTCCTGAAAAGGCAGCGGAAGTTATCAAAGATCCTCTTTTTCTTGGAGTAATGCTTGTTAAATGCGGCTATGCAGATGGTATGGTGGCAGGTGCAGCTCATGCAACAGCAGACGTTATGAGACCTTCACTTCAAATTCTTAAAACTTCACCAAATGTGAAGCTTGCGTCAGCTTTCTTCATCATTGATGTACCTGACTGTGAATATGGTGCAGGGGGAACATTTGTGTTTGCAGATTGTGGTCTTAACCAAGATCCGAATGCAGAAGAACTTTCACACATTGCTGTTTCTTCTGCAAATTCATTTAGAGCCTTAGTTGGTGAGGAACCTCTTGTTGCAATGCTTTCACATTCCTCAAAAGGCAGTGCATCTCATCCTCTTGTAGACAAAATGGTTGAAGCAACAAGACTTACAAAAGAACTTGCTCCTGATCTTAAGGTTGACGGAGAACTTCAAACAGATGCTGCTATTGTTCCATCGATTGGTGCATCAAAAGCTCCTGGCAGTGAAGTTGCAGGAAAAGCAAATGTGCTTGTATTCCCTAACCTTGATGCAGGAAACATTGGATATAAACTTGCTCAACGTCTTGGAAAAGCTGAAGCATACGGCCCTATTTTACAAGGTCTGCCAAAGCCTGTTAACGATCTTTCAAGAGGTTGTTCTGCTGATGATATCGTTGGTGTAGTGGTTATAACAGCGCTTCAAGCTCAACAAATTTAATTAAGAGGGGGAAATACTATTATGAAAATTTTAGTTTTAAACTGTGGAAGTTCTTCTTTAAAATATCAACTTATCCAAATGGAAGATGAATCTGTTTTGGCAAAAGGCCTTTGTGAAAGAATCGGAATTGAAGGCTCCAAACTTGTTCATACTCCAGAAGGAAAGGACAAGCATGTTGTAGAACAAGACATGAAAGACCATACAGACGCTGTTAAAATGGTTCTTGATATGTTAGTTGACAAAGAACAAGGGGTTATTGCTAACATCAGCGAAATTGATGCGGTTGGTCATAGGGTAGTTCATGGTGGCGAGAAATTCACAAGCAGTGCTCTTATTACAGCGGAAGTTAAGAAAACCCTTGCTGAATGTTCAGAGCTTGCACCCCTTCACAATCCTCCAAACTTAATAGGTATTGATGCATGTGAAAAATTAATGCCAAGTGTTAAGCAAGTTGCGGTTTTTGATACTGCGTTCCACCAAACTATGCCTAAAAAGGCTTATATGTATGCTCTACCACATAAATTTTATGAAAAATATGGAATCAGACGCTATGGATTCCACGGCACATCACATCTTTATGTTACAGGACGAGCTGCTGATATCTTAAACAAGCCAATCGAATCTCTTAAACTGGTTACTTGCCACCTTGGAAACGGCGGAAGTGTTTGTGCTGTTTTAGGCGGAAAATCAATTGACACCAGCATGGGCTTTACACCTCTTGAAGGTCTTGTTATGGGTACACGTTCAGGAGACATTGATCCTGCTATCATTAAGTATTTAATAGAAAAAGATGGTTTAACCATTGCAGATATTGATAGAATATTAAACAAAGAATCTGGCGTTCTTGGTCTTTCAGAAGTATCAAGCGATTTCAGGGATCTTGGCGAAGCCGCTGATAAAGGCGACGAAAAAGCACAAATTGCTCTTGATGTTTTCCATTATAGAGTTGCTAAGTATATTGGCGCATATGCTGCCGCAATGAACGGTATTGACGCTGTAATCTTTACTGCTGGTCTTGGAGAAAACGGTGCCGAATCAAGAGAAGCTATCTGTGAGTATTTAGGTTATTTAGGACTTACAATAGACAAAGAAAAGAACAAACAGAGAGGCGTTGAGTTCGATTTTGCAACAGCGGACTCAAAAATCCGTGCATTAACTATTCCTACAAACGAAGAACTTGTTATTGCTAGGGACACTAAAGTCATAATATCATAATGATATTGACAAAATACTGCTCTTTCTGTATAATTTAACGCTGTATGGGTGATAAACTTGAGTTCTGATTTTATGATTGATATTACGGAAATTAAGATGACGGAAAATGCGGTTATGCCTGTAGATTTCACCGGAAGTTTTCAGCTTCACGCTAGTTCGGATATACCGGCTCTAGTCGTCAAAGGCACCCTTACTAATGAGGAAGAAAACGGAGAACATGTTATTGTGCTTAGAGCAAGGGTCTTTGCGGAAGTGAATTCTTGTTGTGATAGATGCCTTTGCAAAGTTTCCTACAAACTTGATTATCCTATGGAAGAGATTTTTGTAAGAAAAGAAACGGACGGCGCATGGCTTTATGAAGGCAATGTGATTGATTTAATGCCTGCCATAATTGGTTCGCTTACTATGCAAATGCCTATGAAAACGCTTTGCAAAGAAGATTGTAAGGGTTTGTGCCCTTCATGCGGCGCCGACTTAAATAAAATTGAAAAATGCCCATGCCCAAGTGAATATGTAAATCCGGCTTTTGATGTGCTAAGGAGTCTTTTTTCTGAAAATGAGGAGGTGTAGAAATGGCTGTACCTAAGGGTAAAACCACCAGTGGTAAGAGAAATCAAAGAAGAGCTCAAAACTTTAAGATTACAATGCCGAATCTGGTAAAATGCCCCACATGCGGGGAGTTGGTAAGATCTCATACTGCTTGTAAGTCCTGTGGTTCTTACAACAGAAGAGAAGTTTATAAAGTGGCTGAGAACTAAAAATAGCTGGCCCCGTGTGTATCTTATGCAAGTATGATATATACGGGGTCTATCTTTATGCGGAGGGTTAGGCAAATGTTAAGCGAAAGAGTAATTGCGCTGGATGCTATGGGTGGTGACAATGCCCCATTGCAGATCATTCAAGGTGGAGTTAACGCTGCTGAAAAATTTGATGTTAAAATACTTCTTGTTGGCAATGAATCCATTATTAAAGAACATCTAAAAGACATGAGCTATAACAAGGACAAGATAGAGGTTATACATGCTGATGAAGTTATAACTGCCCATGACTCCCCAACGGAGGCAATTAAAAACAAGAAAAACTCTTCCATGATGGTTGGTCTAAAGCTTGTTAAAGAACAAAAAGCGAAGGCATTTGTCTCTGCTGGCAATACAGGAGCGCTTTTGGCTGGAGCAACAGTCTCTGTGGGAAGAATAAAAGGCATTGACAGACCAGCAATAGCAACGCTTTTTCCCAACGAAAGAAACTTTACGTTCCTTATAGACAGCGGTGCTAATGCAGAAGTCAAACCACATTATTTGGCTCAATTTGCTCTTATGGGTTTCATTTACATGCAGAGTATTATGGGTATAGACAATCCAAAGGTTGGTCTTTTAAACATTGGTTCGGAGGAAGAGAAGGGAAATACTATTTCCAAAGAAGCTTTTAAAATACTAAGAGAATCTGACCTAAACTTTATTGGTAATGTGGAGGGCAATGGTTTTGCAAAGGGCGATGCTGATGTGGTTGTCTGTGACGGATTTACTGGTAACATTGTCTTAAAATTTGCAGAAGAACTTAGCATGAGTCTTTTTAGGGTTATCAAAAAAGAGATAACTGCATCTTTTATATCAAAACTTGCGGCATCTATTCTGTCGCCTTCATTCAAGCGAATTAAAAAACGTATGGACTCATCAGAATATGGCGGTGCACCGCTTTTAGGATTAAATGGTCTTGTAGTAAAAGCACATGGCAGTTCAAATGACTTTGCAATTGAAAATGCAATAAAGCAATGTGTTAATTTTATTGATTCTGATATAGTAGATAAAATTGCTAAAAAGATTCAGGAATCAAATTTCTCAAACTAACAGTAGCTTTATTCAGCAATTATATGGATAATATTTTATATGTCCAAAGGGTATAGAATGGCCTTAAATGACCAAAATGTATACATAATAGCAATTCCGTTTACATATTAAATTTGCTTAGAAAAAACTCATTATTATGATGTTATTCCAAATTTACAAGTAAACATGGAAGTGCTTTACCAAAAAGACCAAATGAAAAGGAGGTCTCTATGAATATTGTAAAAGATACAAAAGATTTGGAAAAAGAGATTGGTTATGAATTTATCGACAAGCAAATTCTCAAAACTGCTTTAACTCACAGTTCATACGCAAACGAAATGCGAAGCAAAAAAGCAAAAAGCAATGAACGCCTTGAGTTTCTTGGGGATGCTGTGCTTCAACTTATTATAAGCCATTATATTTTTGAATCATTCCCTGAACTGCCTGAAGGTGAGCTAACTAAATTAAGAGCAAGCATTGTTTGTGAACAAACACTGGCTAAAATCTCACAAAAAAACGATTTTGGGTCCTATCTTATGCTTGGAAAAGGCGAAGAAGCAACAGGAGGCAGATGCAGAGATTCAATTCTGGCAGATTTATTTGAAGCTATCCTTGGGGCAATATATCTGGACGGGAAAATGGAAGTTGCAAGAAAATTTGTAATTGATTTACTTGAAGATGAAATTCAAAACATGTTAAGTGAATTTAAAATTTCAGATTCAAAAACATATCTTCAAGAATTAATACAAAAAGATAGCAAAGAGCCATTAGAATATGTTATTATAAGTGAAGAGGGTCCGGAGCATGATAAGCTATTTGTGGCAGAAGTTTGTCATATGGGAAAGGCTCTTGGAAAAGGCAGTGGCAAAACAAAAAAAGAAGCAGAACAAAATGCTGCTGCAGCGGCAATTAAGGATGGTTGCTTGTTATAATTGATTGTCAAGTCTGACAAGGGAAGGTTAGACAGGGAGGCGCGTATGAATTTTATAAACGTTAAGGATAACATGGATCTTAGCAGAAAATGTGCGGATATTATGTTATTGAAGCTAAGGGAAAATAAGAGAGCATGCTTTGGTCTTGGATACAGTAGGTTTGCCCTTGACGCTTATAAAATACTCGCCTCAAACATTAAAAGGAGCGGTATAAACGTTTCACAAACAAAGATTGTTCAGCTTGAAGAATGGTGGAGAATTGAAAACGAAAAATCCTTTGCAGAGATAATTAACAATTCGCTAGTTGACAAAACTAATATTGAACCTGAGAATGTCATTTCCTTTGACAGTGATTCATTTGATCCTGATGTGGAATGTGAAAGAGTTAGAGATATTCTGAGGTCAGAAATTAAAAAAATTGATATTTGCGTACTTGAGCTTGGAACAGAAGGCAGTATAAACTGTGCTGATTGGTCAGAATCCATGATGCCTTATGTCAGTTCTTCTAAAATCAATCCATATTCTTTGCGTATGATAGAAAGAATGTTTCCGTCAGCGAATCCTAAAAGAGCAATGACCCTTGGTATAAGAGATTTGCTTTGCGCTGAAACAATTATTGTTCTTATTTCAGGGAAAGATAAGTCTCGGGCTTTAAAGTCACTTAAGGAAGAAAAAGTATCTATGAAATATCCTGTTTCTTTTTTACATTTAGCATCTAATGTTATTTGTTTGGTGGATCAGGAGTATATTTAAACTAAATATAAAAAGAACCTACTCTAAAAACCCAACGAGTAAGGTTCTTTTTTAGCCCTATACCGAATCTTCTGTGTTAGAAGCTCTTTCGATCTTTGAAACTGAGACTTCATAGGCAGTCTTTTCAATTGAATCGCCGTCTTCAAGCTTTTTTTGGTATTTTCTTGACTGAATTCTGCCCCATATCTGTATGTTATCACCCACAGATAAAGAACCTCCGAATCTGGCGTTTCTTCCCCATGCAATAAGAGGGATATAATCGCTTTTGCCATAAGCTCTGTTAACAGCAATTAATATGTCTGAAATTTCTCTACCAAAAGGAGTTTTTCTATAAACAGGTTTTTTGCAGACAAAACCGTTTAGGTAAATCTGATTCATACTTTTTATCTTATCTTGTTCGAGTATCTCAACATCTTTAGCAAACACAGTCATGATTAATCTGTTCTTGGAGTCAAAATAATTATTGTACGAACGAAGCTGCCCTACAATATTAACTGCCACTTCAGGACACAACACAGATCTATCACATAGCCTTTCAGAAATTGTTACGGGGATAATATCCGGTATTTCAGAAAGCCTTTGCGACTCAATATTAAATTTGTAAAACCCTTCACCGTAAACTTCATGGCTGAATTCTTGCTCAGACACAATCTTTCCAATTATATTTACGGTGTTGTTTTTATGAGGATCGTTTTCTGTTTTAGTCTCCGCTTCCCATTGTTTTTCTAAAAGAGTGTTGTCAAAATCCATCTTCTCTTTCCCCCTTATTTTTTTATACCAAATCAAGTTAAAGTCAATTAAAGCTAAAAGAATCCAAAAGTTTTTGAAATGGTATTTGCTGTAGTAAGTCAATAGTTGATAACCGAATACGTTTAGTTCACAACCTACATTTAATATCCATATTCTTTAAGGCTGTGAAATATACTAAATTTATTCTTTTATTACGGCTTTTAAATATGTTCTAATTTTTTCGCCGTAACCCCTTTTTAAGAAGCGGTAACTAAGAATACAATTTTTCATCTAGTCGCTAGGGTTATAATTCGCAAGGAGGTAAGAAAGACTTGTCAGCACCTAAAACCAGAGCAGCTGTAACTACTGAAAGCTCGGTTATGATATCTCCTTCGCCGTCTAGTGAGGGTAGTTTCACGGGAAACTCCTGAGCTTCAATTTCGTCGCCATTAAGTGTTTGAAAAGAACGCTGAATACAGTATTGTATTGTTTTATGTTTTTGATATTGCTGCACAGATGAGGCGGTAGCACTTGCTTTTTTATTAAATCCACATGTGATAATATTTCCTTTATGACCTTTTAAACAATTTAGTATTAATGGTTCGTCAGCGTTAACAATAATTACATTGTTTTTTAGTATTTGCTGAAACATTAAGTTACAATTTGAATCATTGTAATCGTAGATGTGTAATAAAAAGACAATATCAAAATGGGGACTTTTGCTAAAATCAAAATCATTGTCTAAGTTAATTGCCTCATATCTAAGTCCGTTTAAATTGCTTCCTAAAAACAGTTCTTTGATTAAATTCAGGGCATAATAGCCGTTTTTTAAATCATAGACACCTATTTTGATCATAAAACCTCCGCCTTAAAATTATTGTATTTATTTTTAGGCAAAAGGTTATAAATATGTATGGGAATGATACTCTCACTAGGTTAAATTTTCCATATAATTAATCAATCATTATATATGTAAGCATAACTACCGCTTTACGTAGATTTTTCTTGACAACATTGTTACAGGGTGATAAAATACGTGAAGTGTGTTAGGCACACGTTTTTTTGTATTGCCAAACCAAAGCAGAATGTTGATAAAGTTTAAGGAGGTGCATTTATGCCAACATTTAATCAGCTTGTAAGAAAAGGCAGACAGACAGCCGAAAAGAAATCAGGCGCGCCGGCTCTCCAAAAAGGGCTTAACTCTTTAAGAAAAAAGGTGACTAATCAATCATCACCACAAAAAAGAGGTGTGTGTACTGCTGTAAAAACAGCAACGCCTAAAAAACCAAACTCTGCTCTTCGTAAAATTGCCAGAGTTCGTCTCGTTAACGGTATTGAAGTAACTGCTTACATCCCTGGTGAAGGTCACAACCTTCAGGAACATAGCGTTGTTCTTATTAGGGGCGGAAGGGTTAAAGACCTTCCTGGTGTTCGTTATCATATCGTTAGAGGAACACTTGATATTGCAGGGGTTGCTAACAGAATGCGTTCGCGTTCAAAATACGGTACGAAATTACCTAAAAAGACTGCAAAATAATAAGAAATGTATTGCCTTAAATGTCAATATTACTGCTTTGTAATAGATTATTCATTGCATTTTGATTTTTAAGGCATGAAACGAGGCAGGCTAAATGCCTTGCCCGAGTACCGACTAAAAGACTATAAGGGAGGGAAGTATCGTGCCACGTAAAGGTCATGTACCCAAAAGAGAAATTTTGCCCGATCCGCTTTATCTCAGCAAGAAAGTAACAAAGTTAATTAATGTTGTTATGCTTGATGGTAAAAAAGGTGTTGCGCAAAGAATAGTTTATGGGGCTTTCGATATTGTTAAAAGTAAAATAGATAAAGACCCTGTGGAAGCATTTGAAGAAGCGCTTTCAAACATTATGCCTGTTATTGAAGTTAAGGCTAGAAGAGTAGGGGGAGCAACCTATCAAGTGCCAACTGACATTAGACCGGACAGAAGACAAACTCTTGGTCTTAGATGGCTTGTTAACTACTCAAGAAGAAGAGGCGAAAAAACAATGATGGAGCGTCTTGCAGGCGAAATCATGGACGCACTTAACAATACCGGCGCTGCAATAAAAAGAAAAGAAGAAATGCATAAAATGGCTGAAGCTAATAGAGCATTCTCTCATTATAAATGGTAATATAAATTGTTTTTTAAGCTTTTAATGATTTAAAGCTTTTTGTTTGTAGTTGAGGAGGAATAATTTTGTCAAATAGAGCATTCCCGCTTGCTAAAACCAGAAATATTGGTATTATGGCTCATATTGACGCAGGGAAAACGACTCTTACTGAACGTATTTTGTTCTATACGGGCAGAACCTATAAAATCGGTGAAACCCATGAAGGTTCGGCAACTATGGACTGGATGGAACAGGAACAGGAAAGAGGCATCACGATTACATCCGCTGCAACAACCTCGCAGTGGGACGGTCACAGAATTAATATTATTGACACACCGGGTCACGTTGACTTTACTGTAGAAGTTGAAAGATCCCTTAGAGTACTTGACGGAGCAGTTGGGGTTTTCTGTGCAAAAGGCGGAGTTGAACCACAATCAGAAACTGTTTGGCGTCAGGCTGATAAATACAATGTTCCTAGAATTGCATACGTAAATAAAATGGATATTTTGGGAGCTGACTTCTTTAACGCTGTATCAATGATTAGAGACAGACTGTCTGCAAATCCTGTTTGTATGACTATTCCTATAGGTTCAGAAGACACCTATGTGGGAAATGTTGACCTTTTGGAAATGAAGGCTTATATCTATAAAGATGATTTAGGAAAAGACTTCGCAATTGAAGAAATTCCTGCTGATATGAAAGATAAAGCTGAAGAATACAGAACAATCCTTTTAGAAGCAGTTGCAGAAACAGACGAAAGTCTAATGGAAAAATATTTCGGCGGCGAAGAACTTAGTGCAGAAGAAATTGCACAGGCTGTTAGAAAAGCATGTATTGCATGTGAAATGATTCCTGTTTTCTGTGGTAGCGCTTACAAAAACAAAGGTATCCAAAAGCTTCTTGATGCAGTAGTAGCTTATATGCCTTCACCTTTGGATATTCCGGCTATTGCAGGTGTAATCCCTAGTACAGAGGAAGAAGACGTTAGACATGCAACGGACGACGAACCGTTTTCTGCATTAGCATTTAAGATTATGAATGACCCGTTTGTGGGCAAGCTTGCTTTCTTTAGAGTTTACTCAGGTGTTTTAGAAGCAGGTTCTTATGTTTACAATTCTGTTAAAGGAAAGAAAGAACGTATTGGTAGGCTTCTGCAAATGCATGCAAACCATAGGGAAGAAATTGATAAAGTTTATGCAGGTGACATTGCTGCTGCTGTTGGTCTTAAGACAACAACAACAGGTGATACACTTTGTGATGAAAACAACGCAATTATACTTGAATCAATGAATTTCCCTGAACCAGTTATATCTGTATCAATTGAACCAAAAACAAAAGCTGGCAGAGACAAAATGGGAACTTCCCTTGCAAAATTAGCAGAAGAAGATCCAACATTTAAAACATTTACTAACGCTGAAACAGGTCAGACAATTATTTCTGGTATGGGTGAGCTTCACCTTGAAATTATTGTTGACAGACTTCTTAGGGAGTTTAAGGTTGAGGCAAATGTAGGTAGACCTCAGGTTGCTTATAAAGAAACATTCAGAAAAGCAGTTGAGGTTGAAGGAAAGTATGTAAAACAGTCCGGTGGACGCGGACAGTATGGACATTGTAAAGTGCGTTTTGAACCAATGCCAACTGATCAGGAAGAAATCTATAAGTTTGAAAACAAGATTGTTGGTGGCTCTATTCCAAGAGAATATATCCCAGCGGTTGATAACGGAATCCAAGAAGCTATGCAAAGTGGTATATTGGGTGGATATCCTGTACTTGGCGTAAAAGCAACTCTTTATGACGGTTCATACCATGAAGTTGACTCGAATGAAATGGCGTTTAAAATTGCAGGATCAATGGCTTTTAAAGAAGCTATGCGCCGCGGTGATGCTGTGTTACTTGAGCCAATCATGAAGGTTGAAGTACGTGTTCCAGAGGATTACATGGGTGATGTTATTGGTGACATTAACTCAAGAAGAGGAAGAATAGAAGGCATGAACGCTCTTAATGGGCTTCAAGTAATCACTGCATATGTTCCTCTTGCAGAAATGTTTGAATATGCTACTCGTCTTAGATCGGTTTCTCAAGGTCGTGGTATCTACTCTATGGAAGTTCATCATTACGAAGAAACGCCAAAGAGCATCCAAGATAAAGTAGTAGCCGGAAAAATGGACTCAGAATAAAAAATATCTTGCATTTAACCTAACGGTTTAATATAATATGTGTCATACTATTTGAAAAGAAAATATAATTTTTCAGGAGGGAATTTTTAATGGCAAAGGCAAAGTTTGAAAGAACAAAACCTCATATTAATATCGGAACAATCGGTCACGTTGACCATGGCAAAACAACCCTTACTGCCGCAATTACAAAAACGTTGAATAAAAGATACGGTCTTGGCTCTGAAGTAGAGTTCGACCAAATCGACAAAGCTCCAGAAGAAAGAGAACGTGGTATCACAATCTCAACAGCTCACGTTGAATATGAAACTCCAAATAGACATTATGCTCACGTTGACTGCCCAGGTCACGCTGACTACGTTAAAAACATGATCACAGGAGCAGCTCAAATGGACGGCGCAATCCTTGTTGTTGCTGCAACTGATGGTCCTATGGCTCAAACTAGAGAACATATCCTTCTTGCTCGTCAGGTAGGCGTTCCTAAAATCGTTGTATTCATGAATAAATGCGATGCGGTTGATGATCCAGAACTTCTTGATCTTGTTGAAATGGAAATCAGAGAACTTCTTTCAGATAATGAGTTCCCTGGTGATGACCTTCCTGTAGTAAGAGGTTCAGCATATCAATCACTTCAAGATCCTGAATCTAAATGGGGAGACACAATCCTTGAACTTATGTCAGCAGTTGATGAATACTTCCCAAATCCAGAAAGAGACGTTGACAAACCATTCCTTATGCCTGTTGAAGACGTTTTCTCAATCACAGGCCGTGGTACTGTTGCTACAGGTAGAGTTGAAAAAGGTACTCTTAAAGTTCAAGAAGAAGTCGAAATCGTTGGTCTTGCTGACGAAGCTCGTAAGGTTGTTGTAACTGGTATCGAAATGTTCAGAAAGCTTCTTGATCAAGCTGAAGCTGGAGATAATATCGGCGCACTCCTTAGAGGTGTTCAAAGAGATGAGATTGAAAGAGGACAGGTTCTTGCTAAACCAGGAACTATCACACCTCATACAAAGTTTACTGCACAAGTATACGTTCTTAAAAAAGAAGAAGGCGGACGTCATACACCTTTCATCTCAAACTACAGACCACAGTTTTACTTCAGAACAACTGACGTTACTGGTGTAATCACATTACCAGAAGGTACTGAAATGTGTATGCCTGGTGACCACGTTGAAATGAAAGTTGAACTTATTACACCTATTGCAATGGATCCAGGTCTTCGTTTTGCTATTCGTGAAGGCGGAAGAACAGTTGGTTCAGGAGCGGTTGTTGAGATTATCGAATAATCTTATTGCTAATAACTATACCGTATGCGCTGATGCGCATACGGCTTTTTTCATTTATGACCCATGAAAGAGTGATCCCGATGAAAAAGAATCAGGAAGTAAACGTTACTGTTTCAAAAACAGTATTTCCTTTTATTGGTATAGCATATTACGATGATTATATAATTAGAATTAAAGAAGCCCTTGAAGGCGAAAAATTTAATGTAAGGATTGTAAAAATCAAAAACGGCGTTTGTGAATGTAAAGTTGTTAGTAAAGATCTTCCATCTCCAATGAGAATCCCAAAAAAATGCAAGCACTTCGGATTATGTGGCGGTTGTTCATATCAAGACATTTCTTATGAAGACGAACTATTACTGAAAAAGAATCAGGTAATAGCTCTTTTAGAAGAAGCAGGGATTAACCACCTGCCAGACTTTGAGATAATTGGAAGCCCTAAACAGACGGGTTATCGCAATAAAATGGAATTTTCTTTTGGCGATGAATACAAGGGCGGACCATTGTCTTTGGGCATGAGAAGAAAAGGCAGCTTTTATGAGGTTGAGTTTGTAAACGAATGTCAAATTATAGACGACGACTACAAACATATCCTAAGAAATACATTGAATTTTTTTAAAAAACATAATATTTCATTCTATAACAACAGAATACATGAAGGAACTTTAAGACATTTAGTTGTAAGAAAATCAGAGTCATTTGGAGATTTGTTGATAAACCTTGTTATTGCTGAAGGATTAGATAACAGTATTATTGAAGAATATAAAGATTTATTGTTAAGTATAAATCTAACTGGCAAAATAGCGGGCTTATTCGTAACTATAAATGACGCATTAGCTGATGCAGTAATACTTGACAACATGCGATTGGTTTATGGCAAGGGTTATTTTTATGAAGAATTGCATGGACTTAAATTCAAAGTCTATCCGGAGTCGTTTTTTCAAACCAACACAAAAGGAGCAGAATTGCTATATAAAACCTCCTTTGATATGCTAAAGGATTTAAAGGGCAAAACCATATATGATCTGTATTCAGGTGCAGGAACAATCACACAGATCATTGCTAAAGAAGCAAAAAAAGTAATCGGAATAGAACTTGTTGAAGAAGCGGTAGACGCGGCAGTTGAATCTTCCATAGAAAACAACGTCCAGAACTGTCTTTTCATAAAAGGTGATGTTTTAAAGAAGATAGAAGAACTGCAAGAAAAACCTGACATTATAATTTTAGATCCACCTCGAAGCGGAATTAACCCAAAAGCTCTAAAAAAGATTGTGGAATTTAATGCTAAAGAAGTTTTATATATTTCTTGTAACCCAAAAGCTTTACAAAGAGAATTATCAGTGTTTTTAGATGAAGGCTATACACTAACGGACTTAAAAATGGTAGATATGTTCCCTGGAACAGTACATGTTGAGACTGTGGTGCTTCTAAACCGCATAAAATAAGGATTTAAGGGTATTTTGACCACCTAAAAATGTTCTTTTGCCACCTATTTGCCACCGCTTTTTTTGCTGGGTGGCAAAATAAAAAATATCCCTTGCATCCGTTATGGACACAAGGGATATTTTTACTTTTCTTGATTCACTGCTTTTTCAAATATATCAACTGATTGTTCAGCCATCTTTTCTGTATCGTGGACATAGGTTTGTAATGTGGTTGTTATATTACAATGTCCAAGCCTTGCTTGAACATTCTTCACATTTGCCCCTGATTCAATCAAGAGAGTTGCATGTGTATGTCTAAGTGAATGATAGTCAAATGCAAGCAACAGTTCTTTATGAATTATCCTTGCAGCATATTTAAAAGAATCGGTTGAGGTGTATTCACCATTTTCAGCTACACAAACCATTCTGACCCTTGGCAGTTGACTTTCAATACATTTCTGAACAGGAACAATCCTGAACATATCATTTCCCTTTTCATCAACTTCCTTCTTGGTAACATGGATAGTATAGAATTCACCATACTTCAATTCATTTGCAAGCTGTGCTGTTTTTTCAGCTTTTAGGGCATTACATAAAGTATCACCAAAAGAAACTGTTCTACATGATGATTCTGTTTTTGTAGTTGTGAAATACCAAGAAGACTTTAATTCCTTTTTACCTTTCTTTTCAACAACCTTTCTTACATCAGCACCAAAGTTTCTTTTTACCACCTGCTTTGATACAGTTAGAGTCTTCTTTTCAAGGTCTATATCATCCCAGGTTAAAGCAAAGGCTTCTGAAATTCTAAGTCCAGTAAAGAATCCTATCAACAATGGAATATGGTATCTTGACCCCTTTGGGAATCGTTCAATTCTTCTATTCCATTCATCCAGTGTAAG
>CAZTAY010000010.1:27022-32498 GCA_964611655.1 uncultured Eubacteriales bacterium | reverse complement strand
ATTATTTTTTATTTTTTTATTTATTTTACTATAGAACAATTTAAGTGTTTATGGTTTAGCTTTAAAACCAACAAATACTATGACTGTTGCAATAGCAGGATAGTATGATAATTTATCAGCATCACAATTTACAAAATTAATTACTTCAAGCAGTTAGGAGTAGCAGAAATTGAAGATCAAACTATACTAACAGAGATAAGATTAATGAATTAAATTATTGAAAATCTGGATTTGTAAGATTAATAGAAAGGTAGAATTTGTGCTTTAAAATAAGAAAATAATAATGCTCTTTAAACTCGCCATATTATTTAAATCTGAGAAAGACATATCAGCCACAGAATCTAATAAAGCAATTTAAGAAAGAATTTACCAAGATTTTAAATAAATACAAAAAGAACGAAAAAACAGGCAAAATAACTTCTTTCAATTTGAACATTATTAAATATTTTATAAGTTTGGGTTAAACTCCATAAATGAAAACAGAGCCTTTTAAAGTCTACCGTCTAAAGTATCTCTAAAAGCTCTGTTTTTTTAGCGTAATATCCACAATGGATATTAATGGATGTACGGAGACGGTGGGATTCGAACCCACGTGGGCGTGAACCCAAACGGTTTTCAAGACCGCCGCGTTATGACCACTTCGCTACATCTCCAAAATGTATTTGCAACAACATCATGTATGATATAATTTCTATTGTGATTTGTCAAGCCTTTTTTTATACATAATAAAATTATTTATTGAAACATTTCTGTGTTACAAATTAAAATACATATGCAGTTACTTTGACTTTAAAATTATTATTTCTTCAGATAACTTTCACCTAATATCTCCAACCGACTTTGAACAGCACCTTGTTTTGGCGCAAGAGTAATGGTTGACTCCAATGCAATATAGCTATTATTGAGTTATTAAAACCTGTTTCATGTACAAAAACAAGGTATTTTATAAGTAGAATAATTGTAACAGAATGAGTTATTTTTTGTAAGAAGTACAAAATCTTTTTTATGTCCCTTTCATTTCAATTTTGAATAGCAACCTAAATTTATGGTTTTATACTATATTTTGTATAATTTATAGTCAACTATTGCTCATGCTGCTTCACTCAGTCATGAGCTGTACTCTGATAAAAATGGTAAGAAACTGGTATTGACGATTGTTATATATTATGTTAAAATCCGTTTTACAGCTGTTGATTAATACTAAGTATTAGTTTAATCATAACGCTATAGATAGCGCAATGAAAAGGAGTAGTAAGCATAAAGGTTTTCCACAGAGAGTCGTCGGTTGGTGTAAGACGATGAAAATACTTTGCCGAACTCGCCTTGGAGCGTCCGGAGCTGAAAACGCATTTGCGGAATAGGTTCTGGCGGAATGCCTACCGTTATATTGGCTAGACATCGGCATTGCCTGTGTTAAAATTAAGCTGCGCCGAAAGGCGAATAAGAGTGGTACCGCGGGAGAATTATGTCTTTCGTCTCTTGATGAGATGAAGGGCTTTTTTGTTTACAAAATAAGGAGATGAAGAAATGGATGCATCAAAATATCAAAAGCCGTTTCGTATGTTAAAAAAAGACAGAAAATGGCCTGACAGGGTTATTGAAAAAGCACCTGTTTGGTGCTCTGTTGATTTAAGGGACGGCAATCAAGCTCTTGAAGCCCCAATGACATTGAATCAGAAATTGGAACTTTTTCAAGCTTTGGTTGATATAGGCTTTAAGGAAATAGAGGTTGGTTTTCCTATGGCTTCCGATACGGAGTTCAATTTTATAAGGGAATTGATTGATAAAAATTTGATTCCTGACGACGTTACTATACAGGTACTCACACAGTCAAGAAAAAACATAATAGAGCGTACTTTTGAAGCAGTTAGAGGCGCTAAAAATGCAATTATACATCTATATAACTCCACGTCTGTTCTTCAAAGGAAGGTTGTTTTTAAACAATCCAAAGAAGAAATTAAAAAGCTTGCAGTTGAAGGTGCAATCCTGTTAAAGCAAATGGCAGACGAGGACAATAGCGGCACGAATTATATATTTGAATATTCACCAGAGAGCTTTACTCAAACAGAGCCAGAATATGCACTTGAAGTTTGCAATGCTGTGCTTGATATTTGGCAGCCAACTCCAGAGAAAAAGGCAATATTAAATCTTCCAAACACTGTGGAATTAACTACTGCAAATGTTTATGCAGATCAAATAGAATACATTTCAGACAATATTAAATACAGAGACGGCGTTTCAATCAGCATACATACCCATAATGACAGGGGCTGCGCCGTTGCTGCAACAGAGCTTGCGCTTATGGCAGGAGCTGACCGTGTTGAAGGGACTTTGTTTGGAAACGGCGAAAGAACAGGTAATGCCGATATTGTTAATATTGGTCTTAACCTTTTAATAAGCGGTATTGATCCTATGCTTGACTTAAGTGATATGGATAAACTAACAAAGGCATTTGAGGATTCGACCCATATGGTGTTATCAAAAAGACATCCTTATGCAGGCTCATTAGTCTACACTGCTTTTTCAGGTTCACATCAGGACGCCATAAGAAAAGGCTTTGAAGCAATGAAAGATAAAAATAGCGAATGGGCTGTGCCTTATCTTACAATAGACCCTGCGGACGTTGGTAGAACCTACGAGGCTATTATCAGGATCAACAGCCAGTCAGGAAAGGGCGGCGTAGCTTACATTCTCGAGCAAAACTATGGTCTGTTTATGCCGAAACAAATGCATCCTCATTTCAGCGAGATCATAAACAAGATTTCTGACAGACGTCAAGGTGAAATCTCACCGGAAGAAATATTTAAGGTCTTTGAGGATGAGTATATCAATATTGATTCGCCTATAGGACTTGTTAAATACAGCGAAATTTCCGACGGCGAAAATGTGACCCTTAACGTGGAATTCCAAAAGGATGGCAGTGACTTTATGGCAAGAGGTGAAGGTAATGGCTTGCTAAGCGCGTTAACCTCCGCTTTATTAGAGACATTTGATTTAACATTTGAAATTGCCAACTACAACGAACATTCAATGGAATATGGCTCTAAGTCAAGAGCCATAACATATATACAAATTATTGACGAGGGCGGTAAAGAGCATTTTGGTGTAGGCATTAGCAGTAATATTAGCAAGTCTTCTATAAAAGCTTTGATTTCTGCGGTTAATAAGATGATTCCTTCAAAAAGATCCTGGGTTATTCATTAGTCACTTAAACATAAAATCGACGTTCAACAAAATGCTTTGGGAACGTCGATTTTTTAGTAGAATATTTTCTACGGCTAATTTTGTTGCCACAAGCTCCTTTAAGGGTTAAGACAAAGAGTCAGAAGCAAGTTTTAGTAACAGTATACTACCCTTTTTGAGACTTTTCAATTCAATCATTAACCATGCAGAGGCTTTCATCCTCATAAAAAGTAATTAGGTTAAACATTTCTTGTATGCCTTTTTGTTTTGAAATATAAAATTGTTTAAAGCATTGGTAGTATTTTCATGAGTCCTTAAATTTAATATTTATAGGCAAAAACCCATTTGATATTAACTGAAAGTTAATTATCATTCTTCCGCATCTACCGTTACCATCAATAAAAGGATGAATATTTTCAAAATTCCACTCAAACAGTTCTTTTTTATCTAAACTTAAAAGATTCTTTAGATACTCTTCAATCTTTTCATAGGGCATTAATTGTTTGTTATTTATATGGACCGGAAAATTTCTAATGCTTCCAGCATTTTCTGTATCAAGAAACAAAAGATGATGATGTATCTTCAAAATAGATTCCTTTGATAAATCCGGCATAGATAGTACATAAAATTTTTTGAGTACTTTTCCAAGAAAGAATCTGACTTAAGAATATGTGTCATATTCGTTTACTTTATTACCTTCAATGGCGTTTGTATTATAAATGTAATTGGAGCGAAATTCATTTTCAAAACGTTCCACTATTAAAGAATAGTATTTTTTTCTTTGTAAGAATTTAACTTAGAAGCAAGTGATTGAATTTTTTCTAAAGAAACCTGTTCGTACCAAGTGTTTTTCATGTTATCACCTCACGCTATCAAACTTACATTATACAAGTATATATTATACCACAATATAGTCAATTGGCAACGCGCATTACTCCCTATACGTATGATAGTTAACCATAACTTGTTTACAAACTAAATATTTTATCATAAGATAGAAAATAAACTTGATTTATTTCATATAATGTGGTATAGTCCATGAAGTAAACACAATTGTTTATATGTGAAATACACAAATCTTGCCTTTAAAAAAGGGGCGAATGAATGAAAAAGAAAGACAAGGATTACTTTGTGGTGGCTAAGGAAGCTTTGCCAGAAGTATTTATCAAAGTAGTCGAAGCAAAGAGACTTCTTGAATACGGCATATGCAAAACGGCTATGGCGGCTTCAGAAGCCGTTGGAATAAGCAGAAGTGCGTTTTATAAATATAAGGATTCGATCTATCCTCTTTATAGCTCTAAAAGGGGTCAAACGGTTACGATTGCCCTTGACCTAACACACAAACCAGGGCTTTTAAGTAGCGTTTTAAACGAAATAGGAAATGCAGACGCAAATGTATTAACCATAAATCAGACAATACCTATAAATGGGGTTGCAAATGTAACCATTACTCTTGAAACTACAAACGTGAGCTTTTATGAAGCACTTAATGAGATAGACGGGGTCAGATCATTAAAAATTATTGCTAGGGAGTGAAAGCAGTGATAAACATTGCTATTTTGGGATACGGAACAGTTGGTTCCGGTATTTATTGTGTAATAAATGACAACTATAAGTACATTAAGAAAAGATGTGGACAGGACATTAATATTAAGTACATTCTTGACATAAAAGACTTTCCGGGAGATCCTGCTGAAAGCCTTGTTATACATGACTTTGAACAGATTATAAACGACGATTCAATTTCAATCGTGGCTGAAACAATGGGAGGAATTAATCCTGCCTATGATTTTGTAAAAAGAGCTTTGCTTAAAGGCAAATGCGTGGTTACAAGCAACAAAGAACTTGTTGCACAACACGGAGCGGAGCTTTTGCAGATTGCAAAGGATAATAAAATAAACTTTTTGTTTGAAGCAAGTGTTGGTGGAGGAATACCTGTTATCAGACCGTTCTTTAACTCAATGTCATCAGATGAAATTTATGAAATTGAGGGCATATTAAACGGTACTACAAATTATATTCTAACGATGATGTTGCACGAGAAAAAGGACTTTGCATACGCACTTAAAGAAGCTCAGGAAAAAGGCTATGCGGAAGCAAACCCTGATGCGGACGTAAAAGGCTATGACGCGTGCCGTAAGATTGCAATCCTTTCATCTCTTGCCTACGGCGGTTTGGTGGATTTTGAGGATGTATTTACAAAAGGCATTGAAAAGGTTTCATTAACCGGCATTGAATATGCCACTAAACTGGGCGGTGTAATAAAATTAATTGCATATAGTAAAAAAGATGG
>CAZTAY010000010.1:0-27012 GCA_964611655.1 uncultured Eubacteriales bacterium | reverse complement strand
TAGCCAGAGTTGCACCGGTTATTCTTTTTGAAAATCACCCTCTCTCAAATGTGGAAGACGTATTTAATGCAATTTTAATTAAAGGCAAAACCACAGGGGACGTTATGTTTTACGGAAGAGGCGCAGGAAAATTGCCCACTGCTTCTGCTGTTGTTGCGGACATAGTGGACTGCACTCTTAATTTAGACAGGAATATAGGCTATTACTGGCCTTCTGATAAGCTTGAAGTTGTGCCTGTTGAAAATTCTGTTATTAAATGCCTTGTAAGGCTTTCATATGAAAACAGAGCTGAATTATTATCAAAAGCCAAAGAAGTTTTCGGTGATTTTGATTTGATTGATTTGGACGTTGAGGACGGCGAACTAGGCATTGTAACAGGTTATTTCACTGAGAAGGAAATGGACCAGAAAATTGCTGTGTTTGACGGGGCATTAAAAGGGATGATTAGAATACAGGAATAAGCTCCGGGAGGAACATTATGATTCACGTTAGAACACCTGCAACCACTGCAAACATGGGCAGCGGATTCGATTCAATCGGTATGGCTCTTAAACTTTATAACAATCTTTGGGCTGAAGAAAGAGACGAAAACGAACTTGAAATAAGGATTGCTAAAGAGCAATCTATATCAATTCCCACAACCGCTAATAATTTGATTTACAGAACCATGGCAGATTTCTATAAAACAGTGGGAAAAAAAGTACCTGGGTTTCTTTTAATCCAAGAAGACAGTATACCTCTCACTAGGGGGCTTGGCAGCAGTGCTGCTTGTATTGTTTCCGGACTTATTGCTGCAAATTCTCTTTCCGGTGCTAATCTTTCAAAAGACGATTTAATAGCAATGGCTGCTAAAATAGAAGGACATCCAGATAATTCAACGCCAGCATTCTTAGGCGGTATTGTTGTTGGGGCTTTATCCGATAAGGATTTTAAATATGTTCAGATGGATGCACCTGATGATTTGCAGTTTGCCGTTATGATTCCGTCATTCACATTGTCCACAGAAAAAGCTAGAAGAGCCATCCCAAAGCTTGTTACTCATAAGGATGCGGTTTTCAATGTATCGAGAACCGGCCTTTTAATAGCCAGTTTAATGACCAGAAAATATGACAACCTTAACATGGCAATGGATGATAGATTACATCAGCCGTACAGAAAGTCCATTGTCCCTGGCATGGAAGCAATATTTAAAAAAGCGAAAGAATATGGTTCTAAAAGCGTATTCCTAAGCGGTGCAGGTCCAACTATTATTGCCGCATATCATAATAACGATACTTTCTTGGATAATATGAACAGGTATTTATACGGCCTAAAAGGCGGCTGGGAGTTAAATGTTATTGAACCTGATAATATGGGTGCAATTCTTGAATATGATATTGATTATATGCCCAATGAATAGAGAACAGGTTTTTGTTGCTATTTAGTAAGCATTTGAGTATAACAAGGAATAGACTGGAGGAGTTTCTTTGCTTATTGTTCAAAAATTTGGTGGCAGCTCGGTTGCCAATGCCGAACGAATATTTAATGTTGCAAACAGAGTTATAGAAACAAAGAATAAAGGGCACAAGGTTGTTGTAGTTTTGTCTGCTCAAGGTGATACAACTGATGACCTGGTCCAAAAGGCGAAAGAGATTAACCCAAATGCCTCAAAGCGAGAAATGGATGTTTTATTATCTACAGGCGAGCAGCAATCCTGTGCGCTAATGGTTATGGCGCTTAATAAACTTGGTTGTCCGGCAATTTCTCTTAATGCAACACAGGTAGGAATTTATACAAATTCAGCCTATTCAAACGCAAGGATAAAGAGAATCTCCAGAGACAGGCTGAATTTAGAACTTGAAAATAATAATGTTTGCGTGGTAACCGGTTTTCAGGGATATAATAAATTCGACGACATTACCACCCTTGGAAGAGGTGGTTCTGATACAACGGCTGTTGCACTTGCAGCGGTTTTGGATGCTGACTTATGCGAGATTTATACTGATGTTGACGGAGTTTACACTTCCGATCCAAGAATTGTTAAGAACGCAAAAAAAATAGAATCAATTTCATATGACGAAATGCTAGAGCTTGCGTCATTGGGCGCAAAAGTGCTCCACAGCAGATCAGTTGAGCTTGCTAAAAAATATAATATTAATTTAGTAGTACGTTCCAGCCTCACAAGAGAGGAAGGGACTATTGTTAAGGAGGAAAGTGGAATGGAGAAAATGCTTGTTTCCGGGGTTGCTGTTGATAGGAATGTTGCAAGAATTGCAATCACTGGTCTTGAAGATAAACCAGGTACTGCCTTTAGACTTTTCTCGCTTCTTTCAAAAGAGAAAATCAGCGTTGATATTATTTTACAGTCAATCGGCAGAGACGATACAAAAGACATAACCTTTACGGTTACTAAAGATGACATGGAAAATGCTGTTAGAATATTAAATGAAAACAAAGAACGCTTGCACGCTAAAGATATTCTTACAGATGACAAGGTTGCAAAGATTTCTATAGTGGGTGCTGGAATGGCAACAAATTCGGGTGTGGCAGCTACTATGTTTGAAGCACTTTATGACAATAATATAAACATTCATATGATCTCCACTTCAGAAATCAAAATTTCGGTTCTGATTGACGAAAAGGATGCAGATAAAGCAGCTAACGGAGTACATGAGAAATTTATTACATTAACGTAATTTTCGGGGAGTGTCTTGTATTTCGGCGGCAATTAAAACTTACAACTATTTTGTCGTCGCAAAACCCTTTATGGGGCTCGGCTGTAAGTTGCGACGCAAGTTTTAGCCGGCGGTGTAATACTGACATGTTTATGGCGCACCCTTCTTTATATTTTAAAAACAAAGGAAGTGTAATGCTTGGGCTTGGTAATAAGAAAAGCAGTTGAATCTGATGTAAATGAGATTACGCAATGCGTGGCTAACGCCTTTAAGAAATACGTGCCGGTGATTAACAGAAAACCTCAACCTATGCTTTTAGATTTTAAAAAAGTCATCAAAAGCGATAATGTGTATGTAGCGATTGTGGATGGCAATCTGTCAGGGGTTATTGTGCTTTCAGCTAAGGGTGGAGAAGGCGAAATGCTATTGTCCCTAATTTCAGTAATTGAAGAATCTCAGGGAGAGGGGATAGGAGGCGCACTTATTACTTTTGCCGAAGGATTCGCAAGAGAAATGAATAAGCATACCCTATGGCTGTTTACTAATGCAGCCTATGAAAACAACCTAGAGGTATTTAACTATTTGGGATTTGAGGAATATAACAGAGCAACAGATCAAGGTTACGAAAAGGTTTTTTTAAGGAAGGAAGTTTAGTCATCAAAAGGCTTGTGTGATAGTTTTCCAAATCATTGAAATGCCGCAAACGCGGCATTTCTGTTATAATTATTTGCTTCTTTTTAAGAAAGAAGTGAGATTCGGGCAAAGCTCTGTGGTTTATATTAGTTGTCAACAGTCTAAACCAGGAGACTGCTATGGGCAGCCCCCTCTTTTATTAGCTAGTATTAGGGTTAACTTCATTATTACACTTTAGTTTAACCTAAAATTAGAAACCAGTTCATTTAGTACGTTTGCCATAGAGTTAAGTTGTTCTGATGAAGCGGCTGATTCTTCTGAGCGCGAGGAGTTTATATGCACAACACTCAATATATCGTTAATGCCCGTTGTAATTTCCGATACACTGTTACTTTGTTCTTTTGTTGCTGAATATATCTTGCCTATGGTATCAGATACAGAGTCAATGTTATCAACGATGCGGTTTAATGTTTCGGAGGTCATCTGCGCCTTGTTTGTACCGTCAATTATCTTTGTTATGGCATCCTCAATCAAAACAGAAGTGTCTTTAGCTGAATTTGAGCTTCTTGCAGCCAAAGAACGAACCTCGGAAGCTACAACAGCAAAACCCTTGCCATGTTCTCCAGCTCTTGCTGCCTCTACTGCCGCATTAAGTGCAAGCAGGTTTGTTTGGAAAGCAATGTCGTCAATGACTTTTATTACTTTTGCAATGTTATTTGAAGCAAGCTTAATATCTTCCATAGCCGAAAGCATGCTAATCATCTCAGCTCTGCCTTGTTTGGCACTTTCAATTGAGCTTAAGGATATGTCATTTGCAAACTGTGCTTCCTTGGCCGTGTTTAGGGTCTGAGTGTTAATTGTGTTAATTGAGCTGCTTAGGCTATCAACAGTGTTTGCTTGCGTAATTGCACCGTCTGCAAGATCCTTTGACGATGCGGATATAAGTTCAGCACCTGAAAGCACGCTTTCTGCTGAAATCTTAATGTCTGAAATTGTGTTTCTGAGTGTTTGAGAAATGTTATTTATTGAATTTTTTATGAGTTCGAATTCGCCAATATATGAGCGAGTTATGTTAGTTCTTAGATCACCTGAAGCTATTAATCCAAGTACATCAGTAATTTCTCTGATATAGGATGCCGTTGTTGTTACCATCTTATCAAATGAATTCATCATTGAAGCAAAGCTACCCTTATAGTTTTTGCTGACAGTGACGCTAAAGTCTCCCTCAGAGAGTTTTTGGAGAACAGTGTTTGCTTCGTTTATTGGAGCATTTATAGTATGTATTAGCAAGTTCAAGCCTTCAACCAGTTTTTTCCAATCACCATAAAACCTAGAGGTGTCTATTTCTGAATCAATTTTGCCTTCAATTGCCGATGCAATCAGATCTGAAAGCACTGTATTAACAGATTTGAGGTTGTTTTTTAAATAATCAAATTGCTTGTTAACTGCACTCTTCTTGCCGGGAAACGGTTTAAGTGTCACATCAAAGTTACCCTTACCGCATTCTCCGTATTTTAAAACAATTGTGGTAAGCTCACTGATATAATTGTCAATAATTTGGTTGATAGCTAGAGCGGCGTTTTGGTACTCACCTGTAAACAAGTCCGCTGGTATTCGAGCATCAATATTACCTTTATCTAGCTCCAAGGAAATACCTTTTAGGTGTTCGATAAGATGATTAACGTTTTCCTTTACTTTATATACGGAATTTACAAGGCTACCTATTTCTGATGTGTCAGGCTCAAGATTGCAGTTTGTATCGAATTGTCCTTCCGATAGATAATTCATTTCATCTTTAAGCTTGATAATAGGAGTTATAATTAATTTACGGTTTAGAATAGCTGATATTAATTGAATGAACACAGCAATTGCAGCAAGGGCAATCGAAATTAGTTCAAATAACTTTGTTCGAGCCAGTAATAAATTAACGTTATCTGAGGTTCTTACATCAAGCATGTTCAAGAAATCTTTTTGAAGTGCTCTTATTTTGGTTATATTACTTTCATATTCATAACCGAAAACTAAATCAATTGCAGTTTCATAGTCACCCCTTTGAACTGATTTCATTGCCTCATCCTCTAAGGGAACTAGGTAATTAGACAAGTCTGACATATCCTTTATTTTTTGTTTTTCTTCGTTAGTAATACCTATTTCTTCCATTTTGGATACTGCAATATCCCTGTTCTTAAGCTTATCTACTTCATTCCAATAATTGTCATAATGTGCCTGTCTTCCGGTAGACACGAAAGAACGAACCTCTGATGTCAAATACGCTGATGCGTTCATAAACTGATTGGCTGAATTTGTAAGGTCGTACCTGTCTTGATTTGTCTTATCCACCTCATGATTACTGTTAGCTGACAACAAAAAGAAAACAGTAATCGCAGCAATAACGCTAATACTAATAACATTTAGTACTGTGGAAACAGTTGATTGTTTAAAATCCTTTTTCAATTTAATCCCCCCTGACGATTTAGGCGTTTTCCCACTAATGGTATATCAAGATTTTGGATCTTGGTTCAGACTGTTGAAACTAATATAAACCTCCAAGCTTTGCCCCAACCCCATTTCTTTCTTAAAAGAATGAAGCAAAAATTTTAACTAAATGCCGCTTTTGCCATATCAAACGAAAAATCTCCAAGCCATTTGTCTATATCCTATCTTGATTTTTCGCCATGCTCGGAAAAGGCGACCATAGCAACAAAAAATACAAAAAATAAGTTTGCAAATATTGGTAGAAGTTCTACAAAAGATTGTCGATAACTAAGTGGGGACACGACCTAAAAAAAGTTAATAAATTAAGTTGTTCTTATATTGTAATATATATCTAAAAATATATCAATACAAGATGTTTTTTTCTGTTTATAATTTTAAAAAAAGTGAATTCGCCTAAGGCAAATTCACTTTTTAATCTTATTCCGTCACAGTGTTTCTTGTCATAAACAGAGCAATTGCCGCACCTAAAATGCCGCCAACTAATTTAGTGACAATTAGCGCAGTTATATCATGTGTAAAGTTAGCAGATGCATATGCAAGGTGATCACCTAGTACAAAAGCTGCTGATACTGAAAACGCAATTGCAACAACTTTTCCACGGTTATCCATGTCCTTAACAATTGCTAGCATAGGTATACTGTTTGCTAAGGATGCGATCAGACCCGCTACCGTTATGTTATTTACACCCAAGATCTTACCGAATTTGTTAAGTGGCTTTTTAAAAACCTGGGTTACAAAATGAACAAAGGGATATGCTCCTGCAAGTGTGATTCCACAAATTCCAACTATTTCAAATTGATCTGTAATTTTATCCATTCCTGGAATTATTACGATTCCCGTTAACTCTTCAAAAATTGCCGCAGCCAGTGACAAGTACATAATCATGGTTATAAATTTCGAAAAGCCAATAAAACCGCTCATAACCTTTTTAGGAATTTTCCATAAACCAATAGAAAGAAATATTGCAAGAATTATTGAAGGTATAATATTCACAAGTATTAAGTTAAGTGACATGCCTGCTACTAAACCGCCTACAATACATGCTATTGGAATAGGTATAACGCCTGCCATAATACCTTTTGCAAAATAAGGTTTATCTTTTTCCTTAATGATCCCAAGTGCCACAGGAATACCAAAAGAAATGGACGTACCCATCATTGAAGCATATAGTCCACCTGAAAGAATCGCAGTTTGAGAATTTTCGGTCATTGATTTAGCAAGAGGGTATCCGCCCATGTCGGGAGACAAAATTGAACCTGCCAGCATTGCAGAGTCAATACCTAACAATCCAAAAACAGGCGTAATCACAGGTGTGAGTAAATTCCCCAACACAGGAGCTATACACATAAATCCTAGCATTGCAGTAGCAAGAGGACCCATAGCATACATACCCTCGTCGAATTTTTCACCATAACCAAACCGGTTATTTAAAACAGCTCTGTCGATTGCCGAAAAAGCCATAAAAATAGCCATTATAGACATGATTATTAAATTAATATCCACTTCTTACACATTCCTCCTATAAAATTAGATTAATTAAGAATTTTGAAAAATAAAAGACAGTGCATAGCACTAAGATATAAAGATGTGAAGTTATAGCGATATAAAATCGCAAATATCCCCTCCAAGGCGAGAAAACAGAATTTATATTAGTAATTATATTATAATATAGTATTTAAATAAAATCAATATAATTATTAGTTACGTAAATTTTTCTCTAAAAATTCTTTACAAGTAAGTTATATTCATTTTACATAAAAGTGTTACTCTAATACAAATAGAATTATTAGGGGAGAGTTTATGCACAATAGAATTACGAAATCAAAGTTGAACATTAATGGAAAATTAAAAATTAGCTTTATTTCAGTTTTTATACTTTTAATAGTGGTTGGATCGGTAACATTTTTTTGCATAAAGTCCATGTATAATATTATTATTTCTTATGTAGAAAAAACAGTTCCTAATAATAATCTAATATGGAATATGCAAGCAGATATGGTTGCTTTAGAAAGGGATCTGCTTCTAGCCATAACTGATAATGATGAGCATAGAATAAAAAACGCAATAGAATCTATGAAAATACGCAGAGCAAATATTAAAAAAACACTGGATATCTATAAATCTAACGATGATGTAAAAGAAGCTGTTATTTCCAATTTTGAAGGAATTTTGCTGGAATCTGATGAGTTAATGCATGAAATTATAGAGCTATCTTTATTAAACAGTCCGGATTCTCATGAACAAGCTTATAGAGTTTTCAAAAATCTATACATACCTAGTTTTAATATCGCAAGGGACATATTTGATACTATAAAAGAAAATCATTATGATGCAGCGCTTGAGCAGTCTAAGGAAAGCAGAGAAACAATAAGTATTGTTATGTTAAGTATTACAATCAGCATTGTATTTGCTTTGGTTTTTGTTGTCATTTTATTCTATTTGATAAAATCTAATATCATAAAACCAATTATATCACTTGAAAAAGCTGCTAATAAGATTGCTCTTGGTAACTTAGAAGTGAACCTAGATGCAAATGCCCATGATGAAATTGGAAGGCTTGCTTTATCCTTTGACGCCGTTAGAAAAGTTATATTTATGTTAGCGGATGAGATAAACCTTGTTAAAAAGGAATTTGATGACGGAAATATAGATGCTCAAATAAATGCTAATCTATTTAATGGCGAGTATAAAGTTGTTGCTGATAATATAAATAGTATTATAAGTGGATATGCAGTCCATGTTGATGAACTGCTTACTGCATTCGATGAACTGGGGCATGGAAATTTTTATGTTGATTTACCCATTTATTCAGGAAAAAAAGCAGTTGCAAACACAAGATTTGATACAGTAAAAAATGAGCTATTAAAAATAAGTTCAGATATAAAAGAACTAGTAAAAAATGCTATTGAAGGCAGGATAGACGTTAAAATAAATGAAGATAATTATTTAGGAGATTGGAAGGAATTATCAAATGGCCTCAATCAACTTCTCAAGGTAATTGAAAGTCCCTTAAGTGAAGCAAGAGATATTATGTCTAAACTTTCGCTGGGTGATTTTAAAGTTAGAACTAACAAAAACTATAAGGGAATCTTTTTAAACATGATGGACTCTTTTGATACTATGATTCTTACCGTTAGTTCTTATATTGTTGAAATCAATTCGGTCTTAAATTCAGTTACTCAAGGAGACCTAACAAAAAATATTGAACGACGATACATGGGGGAATATGAAACCATTCGATTATCTATAAACTGCATAATAAACACCTATAAAGATATAATTTCAGAAATCACGTCTTCTTCAATGGAAATTGCAGATGAATCAAAAGAAATTTCTTGTTTGGCTGTGGAGCTAGCAAATGGAGCTTCATTGCAATCTGACTCAGTGGAAAATTTAAATGTTTCAATAGGAACAATAAAAGATAAGATATTTGACACAGCTTCAAAAGCTCAAACCGCAAACAAATTGTCTTTAACTTCAATGGAAAGCGCGAAAATAGGAAACATTGAAATGAAGCGTATGCTTGAGTCTATGGATGAGATAAAAAAATCCTCTGAGAATATATCTGTAATAATAAAAACCATTGACGACATAGCCGGACAGACAAATATACTAGCTTTAAACGCCGGAGTGGAAGCAGCAAGATCTGGAGAAAAAGGATTGGGATTTGCAGTTATTGCAGAAGAAGTCAGAAATCTAGCCATAAGAAGCATCTTGGCAGCAAAAGAAACCAAAGAACTTGTAAGTGATAGTATTACAAAGGTATTGTACGGAACAAAAATTGCTTCTTCTACTGCAGTTGCATTTGAAAGCATAGTGAAAGGCACTAATACAACCTTTGAAATTATTAACGAAATACACACATTAACCAACCAACAAACAAATTCTATTAATTCTATTTCAACAAACTTAGATAAAATAATGGAAGTTATACAAGAAAATACAATAACAGCTAAACAAACAGAGCACATAACAGAACAATTAAATTCACAATCAAACGCTCTGGAACAGATTATCTCTGATTTTATTATAGCGTAAACCTATAACCTAACTTACGCTAAAATATTCCATTATTGTTCTAAACCTACCGCTAGCACATATATATAAAATGTATGGGTACATTTTAAATTGTAGAGCTATAATTCAGCGGGAGGTATTTTTATGGATGGATTTGATATTTACAAGGACATAGCCGAAAGAACAAACGGAGATATTTACATAGGCGTAGTGGGACCGGTCAGAACCGGCAAATCAACGTTCATAAAGAGATTTATGGATCTTTTGGTCATTCCCAATATTGAAAATACTTACAGCAAAGAAAGAGCAAAAGACGAACTTCCGCAAAGTTCAGCAGGAAAAACAATTATGACAACCGAACCAAAATTTGTTCCAAACGAAGCAGTGGATATAACCCTAAATGAGAATGTTGCCTTCAAGGTTCGTATGATTGATTGTGTGGGTTATCTGGTAGAGGGTGCAATGGGACATATGGACGAGGAAGGTCCAAGAATGGTAAATACACCTTGGAGCGACAAGCAGATGCCTTTTGCTGAGGCTGCTGAAATCGGAACTAAAAAGGTTATATCTGAACATTCTACTATCGGCGTAGTAATAACCACTGATGGAACGGTTACTGACATTTCAAGAGATGGCTATATTCAGGCAGAAGAACGAGTGATCTCTGAATTAAGAGAGATGGGTAAACCTTTTGTTATTATACTAAATACTTCAAGACCTTTCGAGCCTGAAACGGAAGCTCTCAGACTCGACTTGTCAGAAAAGTATAAAGCGCCTGTTGTAGCTCTCAATTGCGCGCAGCTTAAGGAAGACGACATAAATATTGTAATGGAAAAAGCTCTTTATGAGTTCCCGTTAAAAGAAATTAAAATTAATTTCCCTAAATGGATAGAGCCTCTTGACATTAGTCACTGGATGAAACAAAACATACTTGCATCAGTTAAAAACATGATCCTTGACGTTTCAAAGCTAAGAGAAGTACGGGAAAGCGTGAGGAAGCTTGAAGAAAGCGAGTACATAAAGAAGGCGTTTATTGAAAAAATTGAATTAGGTCAAGGCTCAGTGGGCATTGAGATTGCAGTGGACGAAGCTCTGTTCTATAGAGTTCTGTCAGAAACCTGCGGACTTGAGATTCATAACGATTATGAACTTATCTCAACAATCAAAAAGCTTGCAGATATTAAGAAAAGTTATGACAAGATTTCTTATGCTCTGGAAGAGGTTGGCAGAAAAGGCTATGGTGTTGTTACTCCGATTCTGGAGGAAATTAAACTGGAAGAGCCAGAAATCGTTAAACACGGCTCACGCTATGGAATAAGACTTAGAGCCTGTGCCCCTTCAATTCATATGATCAAGGCTGACATTGAAACTGAAATCGCGCCTATTGTAGGAACAGAAAAACAAAGTTCAGAGCTTATAGAAAACATGATGAAAGAATTTTCAACAGAACCGGAAAAGATTTGGGAATCAAACATATTCGGAAAATCATTATATGATCTGGTTACGGAAGGCTTACAGAACAAGCTTTATAAAATGCCTGAGGATGCACAGGTTAAGCTACAGGAGACACTTCAAAAGATTATCAATGAGGGCAGCGGAGGACTTATTTGTATTATTTTATAGTAGTTTGATATGTAAACCTTTAGTACAACGCTTTATAGAAGATTTTTAGGGAACGAGGGGGAGTTGTAATGAGTTCCACTAAGATATTTGTCATACGTCTACGAGAAGTACTCAAATACGGTTTTTTCATAATTGCAGGTGTAGTGCTTGCCGGCATATTAATTTATTTTTTCCTGCCCAAGGAAATGGAGCAAGATCCAAATTCAGCTATGTACACTCCTGGTAAATATAGCTGTGCAATAATTCTAAACGAAAGCCCTATAAGCGTAGAGGTTACAGTTGATGAACAAGAAATAGTGTCAATTGACCTATTAAACATGGACGACAGTCAGGCAGTTTTCTATCCGCTTGTACAGCCAACGTTAATCTCGATTGCTGAACAGGTTGTCAAAACACAGTCGCTAGAAGTGAGCCTCTCTAAAGAATCAGAGTATACAGGAAGTTTGTTGTTAAATGCAATTGAATCGGCGCTATCTAAAGCACGCTTGGAATAAAGTTTTGCAGTAATAAAAGCATTTAATCATTAAAAATGTATTCCCGAAGAGTTGACCGAATGTTGATAATAAATATTCAAAACCAAAACTAACATAACATCTGACAAAGTAGAGTGTTAGAAACGGGCTTATCGCAATGGCGGTAGGCCCGTTTTAACACGCAATAGAACAGCCTTTTTAAGGGAAATGGTATATACACAATTCTCCTTTTCAATTGTTTCATAAGGTACAAAATTATATTTCATCTGGCTTATTAATATTTATTTAATCCCTACTGACAGGATGAAAGATATAGCTGGAAATGCCAATTAAGCTTAATTTATAGTAGCAGTATAGCCGCTACTTCGAAATAATACTGTTTTAGATAAAATATTTATTACTGTTTTTTACTATTCTTTCAATTCACTTGCAAAAAATTTTTAAGGTTGTTTTATTACCTTAACACAGACTGAATAGTAAAGGCTTCATAATTTCAAAAAATAGAAACCTTTTATTATTAGCATATCTATTTGATTTTTCTCTATCATGCTTTTTTTATCATCTTTATCACATGTATTATTTTTCAATATAATTTCAGCCTGTCGACAAATTTGTCGACAGGCTGTTTTGAGGTTATTTTAATACATAAACATTTTTTATGAAACGTTTTGGGTTATTAATATCCTGCGTCTTGAATAATAATGTCTAGCATCAGCATTAGTTCGCCCATAGTCACATTTGCATTAGGCCTTGCGGAACCTTCGGATCCAAACAGTCCTAGATATTCAGCTTTTAGTAACGCCGTTTCATAAGCAGGACCTGAACCTTTAATATCCTTAAACCTACTCTCTGCAAGAGTTGGTTGGCTAGTAATACGATATTTTGTCTTTTTCTCATATGCAGTAATCATTCCGTGTATAGCTTGTTTTCTTGTAAGCGGAGTTGCGCCTGTGATAGCCGGGACTATATACGCCTTTTTAAGGTTTTCGTATTCCGCGGTTGAAGGCGTAGCGTTGATTGCAACGCTGGTTTTGCCACTCATGAATGCACCCATAATATTAGTAAACTGGTTTGCGGTAACAAGAGCATTGCTGTTATAAGTTTGCATGTCAGTAAACGTAAGTTTACTAGTCACACTTAACATGTTAACATTTGATTCTCCTGTAGAGATTGTTTTAGGAGGATCTGTTGCGATTACTGCAAAGGTGGTTGGCTGACCGTTTGCTTCTAAACGTCCTTCGCCCCTGTCATACTTTGATTGGAGTGCTACCCATGCTCCAGCAGTAGGGTCAGCAATATTAAGTGTTACGTTTTTATCAAGTAATTCATAACGAGCATCTATCTTCATGTTTACGCTCATGGTTTCACCTAATCTTGACAGATTAACAGTTCTTGTAGGCGTAATAACTTCGAAGCCAACCTTTTGAGGTTTGGAAACATATGTCTGGCTAATCTTTGTACCGTCAAACTTAAGTAACGGCAGATTACTTAAACTTTCCGAAATTGTTATCTTAAGCTTTGAAGCGTCACCAAAGTCGCCAATAGTGGTTACCTGTTGGGTTTTTAATGCATTTGGCGGTATTTTAATTATCATGTTGTCAGCTTTAATTCCAAGACTAATTTTGCTTTGTTCAAATGCCTTTAATACTGTGTATGGGATCTCAACAACCCTATGGTCTATGGTTCTGTTCTCAAACTTAGATACATCAATATTATAGCTGAACAACCCCTTTGTCTTTAAGGTGGAAATAAGCCTTTGATCAACCCTGTTGTCATAGTTTCCATCTTGGTCCTTACCTGATGATCTTATTCTAAATATTAATGTTCTAGTCTGATCATCATAATACAGTTCATAATCTTTCTCTGGCAACGGAACAAGTGCTGCATTAAAGTCCTCTTCATAACTTCCTCCGCCTGTGCCTGACTGTAATAAAACAGCATTTGACCAAGCGGATTCTTTTTGTTTAAAGTATTTTCCCCCTTGTTTGATCTCCTCTGGCACATAAACCTCTAAACATTCTTCAAAAAGAGGGCTTTCGGAAAGTTGGATTACATAATAATATTTTCTTTGTAAAACTGCATCGGCAGAATCATCCATTGACACTGTCAGTATAGTTTTCGCTCTAGCATAATAGTTAGTGTTTGGAAGAAGTCCATTGAATTTTGTCATATATGTTTCAATGAACAACGGATGTGCTAATATTTCAGCGCTTCCGTTTCCGGCGTCTTTATCAAGAATAAAGTCGTCCTTTGCATCTTTCATCCATTCAACAATAACATAATCAAAGTTTCTTGGCTTATATGGTGGTGTTGTTCCGTTTAGTTCATTATACATGTTTACATGGTTTTCAGAAGCAAGAGAAAGACCGTCTGGTGGACTTGGTGTTTCAAGGTCTGTTGTCTTTTTATAAGCAGGGTTACTCCATTTGGAAAACAAGTCTTTGCCATCCTTGTCGGTTCCCACAGCTCTAATCCAGAAGTAATAACCTGTTTCAGGGAACAAACCTTCAACTGTATAGTATTTATAGTCCGTACCATTTTCATTTTTTAACAAAGCGTTCTTCTCTATATCCTCAATGCTGATTCTCTTTGCTTGGCCAGCATTTTCGTCAATGTTTGGATATAGAACTGAGCTATAAAGAATCTCATAACGATATGGGTTTGTGTGATTCCATCTAAGAGTAACAGTTGTATCTGTGCTGGAAATGGCTTCTAGTCTAGGAACAGTTGGAACAACCTCAACCGGTCCTTGGGGCATTGATGTTGTGGCAAAAATATAGTTTGCATAAGCCAATTTTTTGCCTTCAGGCATAACAATCCTATAAGGTCTGACTAAAATGGAATATCTGTTGTTTGGTAACAATCCTGATGCTGTAATATATGGGTCAACAGGTTTTCCGTCTTCATCCTTAACTTTAGGAGTTACTTCCATCCAACCGGCATCTGAGCCTTCTTCATTTGCTTTGTCCATATAAGACTCATATCCACCTGCTGCATCCACTGCATCTATGAACTCATCAAACATCATGACCTTATATTCATATTTACTATCACTTAGATCCTGACGTCTTATATAACTTATATCGGGTACAGTCGGATCAGCAATTAAATCAACAATTTCCTGAGCAGAAATAGCGGACTGGATATTAATCAGTTTGTCTCTCCGGTTATCCGTGTCGCTGCCAAAATATATATTTCCACCATCTTTTGCAATCATTGTATGCCAGGTTTTAGTGCCTTTATCATAAACTTCCCACCACTTTGGAGTCCACTGAACGTCTATAGTGGTATCAGTTATGGCGTCTACGCCTTTATATTGTCTGATTCTAAGAGGCAATTTTGTTATAAGAGGAGGTGCGCTTATTTCACCGTCAGGCGCAACCTGAATCTCATAATAAGCTGGGTCAGATATCAAGAAACCCTTGTTTAATGCATTAATTATTGAGGTTTCTTTTCTTGCCTGAATCTTGATATAATAGACCTTGTTTGTAGTAATATCAACAAGCTTGTAGCCATTAGCGTTACTGTTATAGTATTTATTTATTATAGTATTAAACGCAGGCACAGGGTCTTCTGTTGCCGTGCCAAACTTTCTGTGCAACAATGGAGCACCCAAGCTTCCAGGTGAAAATGTTGCAACCGGAGGTAAGTTTTCATCAAACATCAAGTTCATATCATTAGTTATCCAAATATCGTAGAATACGTCTGTATCAACCAAATAAGTCTTGCCGTTACTGTCCATTTGGTACAGGATATCATTATCATTAAACATGTTCCTTACAAAAGCATCCCACCAAATCTGTAATCCGGCTGAATCTCCTGTCAAGGTTGGAGCAATATGGATATCAGGGCGCATTGGTTTAATGTTAAGTTTGGATGCATCATGCTCTACAATCTCCGAACGCAAGGGCTGTCTACTATTGCCGCTGGCATCGGTTGTAAAGATCTTTAAGCCGTAATAGGTAATACCACTTGTTGGTCTGTCAACTAATATGGAAGATACGTCCCCATATGCAACTGCCTCTGGCAGTCCGGTGTTACCAGGATAGTTTAGTATTTTTTCAAGCTCTTCTTTGTTCTTACTTTTGAAAATCTGAATTTGTTCAATTGTTCCGAGTCCGGTTAATTTTTCCCACCATAATTTCAATTGCGTTCTACTGTAATCCTCAATGTTAAGAGGCAAAGAAACAAACGCATCAGGTTTACCCCACATTACTGAACGCGGTGAATAAGCTATACTGTATACTTTTGCAGGGTTTGTAGGGAATGAAATGTTAGTAACTGCTAATGTGCTACCGTCCATTGAACCTCTTAAGTTATTATTAGTTATGCTGTAAATAGGTTCAACTGCAACAGCATAATAACCGGGGGCTATGTTTTCGTTAACTATATCAAATTTCAGCCTAGGTACACCTGCAGCACTTTGACCAGCAGACACAGCACCACCTGTTCCTGATGCCCCTCCTCCTAAAGATACGGTTAATGAATTCCCGCCTGCTCCTCTTGGATCTGATGCGCCGTATTGATAGTAAATCCTATAACTAGTGAACAGTGGTCTACCCTCAAACTGTGGATGATCCCAAGTAACCGTGAGGGTTTTACCGCTTCCTACTGCGTCAACCGTAATATCTGTTAGGAATATTGCTTCCCCGGTATTGGTGTAAGAAGTTGGATAAACATTAGCCGTTACTGGTGGATTTCCTGACCTATGTCTATGATAGGGTTTTACTCTGAATTTGTAAGCACTACCAGGATCAAGCATGAAAGGCAGTGTAGCTGTAAGTTGTCTAGCTAAAATAGAGCCTGACTTAATAATAGGCGCAGAGCCACTAATTGACATATTTTGATATTCTATGTCATAACCTTCTGTTCCGAATTCTATGAAGTCAGTACTTGATACATCGTTAGTTGTTAATGTACTAGGATCCACTGGATTAAGTGCAGACCAGCTAAGGTTAATATTATAGTTGTTGTTAGTCTTTCCGTTACTATAAATTTGCAAATTGTTTATTGTTTGTTGAGCTATAGCAAAAACTTCAATAGGTGGTAAACTTCCTACTGCTATTGAAAGCAGCAGGAAGATTGATATTATCTTTTTACTTAACTTTTTCATAATTTCCTCCTTAAAGCAATTTAGCTTTTGGAGCTAATCTAGAGAGAATAGTCAGGTAGTCCTTAACTGTTATGGCATTTTTCGGTTGAACATTGCCCGTTACAAGACCAAGCTGATATGCCGCCTTAATATGGGTTTTATACTGTGCTGCCGCTGTTTGGAAGTCAGAGGCCACGTTTTGGTTTGTTATCCGTATTGACGAAACTTTTGTACCAGTTTTTAATTCATAAAGTGACATTGTAATATAAATTACTTCCTGACGCTGCGCATTACCGTACAAATCTCTGGCAGAAACTGAAATTCCCTTTCCTCTTAGGAAGTCTGCCGGATCAGCAGTTTTTGACGCTCCTGCCATTCTTGCCACACTTCCAATTAACGCTTGATTGGTTAAATTAGAGTTTAAGTTAATATTGTCCTTACCAAAATAATCATCAAGACTATATTTTATTATCAACTGTTTAATCGATTCCCCTCCAGGAAGATTTTCAACACCGCCTGGGATGTTAATAGTTTTTCCTGCAAATATATATGTTCCTGGATTTATTGTGTAAAAGCCTTTTCTTCCAGATATATCAACAACTGTTTTTGATAACCATTTACCTGCAGCCAATTGATATGCTGATACAATTTGATCCTTGTTTGCAATAGCTGTTGAAATAAGCATTTGCTTTTCGGTATAGTCAGTCAGGTATGAATATTTTTGATAATCAATGAAACTGTCTGAAACGTCGTCTATTAATTCATCTTCAATTTCCTTTACAAGCTCATCAATTAAAATAACCATTTCTTCGCTTGTAGATTTATCTTTGAGTTCTTGAAGAATTTCGCTTATTGCCGCTGTAGTGCCGCTGCCCTTTTCAATGTAATTGAGATGCATTTGCAAAATCTTGTTATCCCACTGGGTTTCTTCCATTGTAAACCCTACTGTATCCAGTGAGAAGTCAATTCTGTCTGATAACGGGGTTGCACCTTCAATTGTACCTTTTTCTTTAGTTAAGGTGAACGCAATTCTAACAAAGTAATCTTTAATATCCCTGTCATTATATCGTTTTATAATATCTTTCATGGACTGGGTATTTGATTTGTCCATTGCGTCAAACGGTATTACCATGTTTACGCCGTTAACTGTAAAGGTAAAGCCTTTACTTGCCTTATTTGCTTTTTCAATATTAGACGCAGGCATAAAAATTATAATATTTCTTGGGTTTTCAGCTCCTGTTGCAAGTTCATAATTGCCTGATGCTGTTGCAAGCTCACCATCAAAGTACGCTGAACGGTAAACCGCTCTAAAGGAGTTTGTGTCGTCCTGTAAGCGCCAATATGGTTTTTTATAAAGCTCACTTAATTTGTTTTTAAGCTCTTCCGTCCATTCATCTGATAAGTCAGGTGGTTGATTAGGGTCGGCATTAGTGATATATGAAACCTCGTTAGACCACATGGAATAGTCGCCTGTTGCCTTGCTTACAATACGAACCTTCAACATATACTGTGTGCCTGGATTCAAGCCCTCAAGTAGATAGGTAAAATGCCTATATCCTTCTAGTTCTTTATCCGTAGGTATCGAAACACCATCGCCTAACTTAGAAATATTCATATTAATAGGTTCTGAATATTCCTTATCCCCTTCTTTAAGTGAATATTGAAGGATATACTCACCACTTCTGATTTGATCCATGGTTGCAGGTGCATCGAAGCTAACTCCGAATGAGGTCATTTTCTGTTGTTCTGTAGTTGTCATTCCTCTTTCAACCTTAAGGTTTTGAGGACCTTTGATAGGCGAAGTCGTAACAGAAATCGGTACCCACGCCGAGTATCTGTGAGGTGTCAGCGCATCAAAGGGACGTGTTGCATCATCTTTGTATGTTACTGTTCTTACATAATAAAAATACATTTTATTTGGTGTTAGATTATTGTCCGTTAATCTGTGCTGTTCAGGTAAATGCTCCGGAACAACTACATATTTATCCTCAATAGGCGGATTATCAGTTATCTGAATCAATCTAGGTGTCTTATCAGCTACTATAGAATCTGCTGTTCTGTAAGCCCGCACTTTAAGGTTAGGATAGTTTGTTTTAATCCCGGCTAAAACTTCAGTTAAAATGTTTTTGTTTGAAACAAATGCATTGTCAAAACTTCCGTTTTCAACTCTAATAATCTCGTATTCCACCCGGTCAAGAGCTAGGTTAGGGTTTACAGCTTTTTTCATAACATCCCAAAAAATGGTGACTTGGGTTCCAGTTATCCCTTCTTTGTCAAGTCCTGAAGGTGCAGGAGGGTCCGCGTCTTGTGGATTTGGTTCAACTGGAGCAGGTTTAGTATTTTGAGCTACAACTTCTGTTGGAAGAGACTTTTGAATATCCTCGGCTGTGGCTCCCGGTTTTGGATACTGTGTTGAAAAGTCTCCAGAAACTGTATACTCATATTCCGGCACACCGGGCATAGGATCATTCGCACCATCCTTTTGCCATTCCAGTTCATAAGGCTCAATTTTTGTAACGACAACTATATAGTAACTGGAATTCTCGTCAAGTCCTTTAAACGTTAAGTCATAATCAAATGTTGGAGCAGAAGTTCTCATAGCTTGCTCTGTTGTAAACCTATCGTCGGGTGCATAATAGTTTATTTTAACAGCGCCACCACCGTTTATAATGTCCCATGCAGTTGGTGATGAGGTCGACGTACCCACCTGGGTTTCCAGATCAAACTCCTTTGCTGTGTTCCTGTAATCGGGAACTTCCGTGTACAGCGCTGTGTCATTAGGTCTAGCTAAAATACTTTTCATAGTATCTAAATTCTTTGTTAAAATAACATCGAAGCTAAGTGAACGCTTCTTAGTCGGAATAGTCTGTACAGAAGGGTCAGGCTCAAAATACATTGCCATTTTATTTGGAACAAGGTTATAGTCCAAATAATCAAACATCTGATCCCTTAATACCTTCCAAGTTATTTTAAAGCTTGTTTCGGTTGCTTCCTTTGCAATCAAATTTTGAGGAACAGGAACAGGTATATTTGTCAGGGTATTCAGTGTCATATTAACTTCATTTGAAGACTGCGTCCTAGTTGATACACCGTTTCTATCGTATTTTGCATAATTAAATGCATAGTAAATCCCACCATATGGCATGAAGATCTTGTTTCTATTTACATGAGTTGAGCCAGATTGTTTGTCAACCGTTGGAATAAGCACACGAACTATGGCATGACCATACGCACCCTCAACTCTTTGTTCGATTATATACTGGCTGGACAAAATACGGATCTCCGAATCTATAAGGTTTCCGTTTACATTAATATGTCCAAGCTCAAAAGCGTCATTAACAATAGCAGCACCCACAGGAGGTGATGCACATTTTGCAACGTCTAGCCTCAAGTTCATGAAATTAATTGTGTCCGACTCATTCTGATAAGGTTTTGTTGCGGTCTGGAAATTATAGTCTATATAATCTGTAAGTGGATCTACCTTAGTGATATCTTGTAAGTTTTGAATAATCTTATGAGAACCAATCTCCCACTTATAAGTAACGTCTATATAATCTTGATATTTATCAGGGTTTGAAGTAAAAGAATCGTCTTTTACTCTAACTACCCTAGCTTCACCCAATATTTGTAGAAACTTTGGTATCGCAACATAAGTTAAGTCCTCAAAAGGTTTGTATTTAAGAATTTGAGATTCTATTTTCTCTGTCCAAACAGTGGGAACAAAGGTTACTTGATAGAAATACGGACTTTCATTTATTACAATTGGTATATCTTTTTGTGTGGACATGGAATTATCAATATAAACACTACCCACAGTTGTGGTAAAAGATCCGCTGGAGACGTTAGATTGAACCACATATTGACCTTTTGCCGTATTGTTTCCGGTTGCTGGGTTTTCTGTGTAGAGCTTATTTATTCTAAGAACAAACTGACCCACGTCAATTTTTTCGATTGAATAGTCCAAAAATGTATAAATCCGACCATAAGGTAATACACCAGTGTCTGAAAAAAGACCGTTATAAGAACCGGCAGCATATGCTTGACCTAAAGTGAGCCTGCTGTTGGTAAAAATAGTACTTGCTTCAAGTCCTGTGATCTTGAAAACACATTCCGTATAAGTGGCAGTTTCATTAAACCTATAATTACCGGTAAGAACTCCTAAGTCAAAAGGAGCATCAGTATTTTTAAAACTAGCATTTGCCATATCATTAACTGCCGCTATCTTGCCGTTTAATGAAATAGAGGCGACTACAGCATCTTTGTTCTTGTTCCAGTGGACATCGCCTGTGTTATTTGAGGAAATATAAATAAACTTTTTATCTGTCTTTGAAAATCTTTTAGGCATCTCAAAATAAACATTCACACCTGGTTTGAATGCCGTGGTTTTGTTTTGTGTAGCGTCAACAGTAATTGCAGTTTCACTACCATCAGCTGTTGGAACTGATCTGACATCATTGTATCCTGTTGAAATGGTCAGGGTTTGACTTTCTGCTGGCGTTTCTGATGGACCTAATGGGAATATTGACTGATAGTAATTATAATCAAAGTCATAAATTCTTCCATCCAAGGTAGCTTTGTTGGTTGAGTACAAAAATTCATCGTCATTATTCCAAAGCATTCTTACTGTTTCACCGTTTGCATCAACCTGAAACGCAAAACCATTTCCTTTTGTTACGATAAATGCAATTTCGTGAGCCCAAGTCTCATCATTATTAGTAACAGTAGGTGCAGGAGATTCATATCTGCTGTTTGCTGTACTTTTGCTACCAAATCGACCGAAGTCTAATAAATCTGGAGTGGTAGGATCAGGCAGAACAATTGTGTTTACTTTTGAAGTTCGTATATCACTTGTGTTGTATGGAACAACTTGATTAAAGTTAGGGGTTACAAATCCGCCGTTTCTAAATACACTCCAGCCTGATGCATTTTTGGTGGGAATATCCATATTTTGAAGCTGTACATAACTGTTCGGAGTGGGCTGATTTGGGTCATTGTAGTTAAAGAGTCTATATCTTACGACAGCCAAGTCGTTAGCTCTTTTTTCAATAGTAATCCGTTGTTCAAGGTTGTCATGGGTATTGTAATCAAATTCAATTCTATGTTGGTTGAAGCCTTTGTTGCTCATATCAAATCCAAACAAAAGTTCGTTCTTTTTGTTGCTAGAAAGCCTTCCATTTGAGACAATGTTTAGGTCATCACCTAAAAGGTCTTGATAGTACCATCTGAATTGTTTAGCGCCCACATAAAAGGCGGAAGCACCTAATGCCGTTGTAGAAGTTAGCGGAATGGAAAGCAGAGCCATAACTAAAGCCATAAACCATGCAAAGATTTTGTTTGCGTTTTTTTTCATTTTGTTCCTCCTTATTTAGAACCTGTATTTGATACACCGATCTGCTATTGAATACAAGTTCTTAATTTATTAAAGCCGTATGGGCGCATGTATTTGTTATAATGTTCCCTATTTTTGTATATCGACCCAACGATTATCTTTCTTTAAAGAATTAAGTTTACATTATTATTACAAATGAACAGTCAAAAAATACTATGAGTCTATTTAATATCTCTCTTTCTGCAGATTTTCGAGGAATTATGTGCCATGGAAGGAAATAGCAACTTGCAAAAAGAAAGGTATTATGTTAGTTGCCGGCGAATCACGGCGCAAAACAACACCAATACATAACATTTTAGATATTAAGCAGCTCTTAAATAAGCCGAACCAAATTTTGATCCGGCTGTAAGGACTTATAAGGCAATATTAACCAAAAGCCCATTATTAATGATTTTAAATGTATCAACCTGGATAGCAGCAATCTTGTAGTTATAATAGTAGTTGAGGTTTTTAAAATTCATATGGTTTGACATAGGTGCTTTAAGAGCTTTTGATGTATCGTCATAAACAGACGCAAAATAATCTTCAACTTTATCAAGTATTTTATATGAGTTTTTACTATGCCATAAAGGATCGGAAATATTCTCTCCTTCCTTTGGAATCAAACCTCTTTCATCTCTAATTATTACAGCTTTATTTAATGCTCCGGAATAATTATGGGTTTCATGAAGCAATTTGTTGGCAAAGCTGTTTAGACCTTGAGAATGACTTTGTGTCATAAGGAATGAAGTAGAATTATTATATGCAGAAATATAATTCTTAATATCAATTTCAAAGCCCTCTGCAAAGGACTCAAAGTTTTCAATGGGTTGTTCAAACTCCATTGCTTTTTTGTAGTAATTTATATCGTCTAGGATTTTTTTTGAGTTTAGTTTTAAATCGGTCACGCTTTTATAGATTTCTTTTGCATAATTAACAACATCTTTTTTTAGGGATTTGTTTAAATAAACTGATGAATCCTTATATACATGATTGTTTGTTCTTCTTCTGGAATAAACCCTATCAGTATTTGAGTTACTGTTGTTTATAATATAGGGCTTATAAAAATCATAATAATGCAAATTTGTAAGCATGAGATCACCGCCTTTACCTGTGTTTTTACATAAACGGTATAGTTTGCCAGATTTGAAACGGATTGCTATAAATTAAACCTCCGTTACAAAAAATGAGTAATAAGTATCCAAAATCAGAAAACAATTTATATCTTAATAATATTATATCAAAAATCAATTAGCCTATCAACTAATGTAATATTAAATTTATAAATTTTGCATAGCTTCTACAGCAAATAATAAAATGTTGCGTAATTTTCCGTTTTATTCTATAATATTTTCATTAATCGTCAATAATAGAGGACTTTACTGATAATTGAATTATCTGTAATGTCTTACTAATTTTCAATAAATCATAAGGAGAAATGCAATGAATGAGTATGGTAACTATAAAAAACAATCCTCTATTCAATTACGGGGTAACCGTTTAGCAACGGCAATCTCCGCCTTTATATCAATTTTTATCAGCTCATTACCCCTACTTACAATTTGCACCTATATCTCATATAAATTTGGTCTTTTGATGAATTTGCCGTGGGACTTAATTATACCTGCAATAGTATACTGGTTTATAATGTGGTCTTGCTTTAATGTAGGATTGTGCAAACAATATTTGGCAGTTAGAGACTCTAAGGATTATGGTATATTAACGCCGTTTTACGGTTTCATGATCTCATTCAAATCAATAATTGTAAGTATCTTTTCAATGGTTTGTGTTGTGCTTGGACTTGTTTTGTTTATATTCCCCGGTATATTGGTAGCATCAAGGTTATGGGCCGCTCCTTATGTGCTTGCAGATAATAATAAAGCAGGAGTTATTAAGGCAATCAAAACCAGTCTAAACATTACAAAAGGCAAAACAAATTCAGTTATTTCACTTGGGATATCTTATATAGTTTGGATAGTTTTTCCTTTTGCACTTGTTCTGCTCTGCACTTTATTGCTATTGTATTCTACTTATTCGTTAATGAGAGCTTCAACTGTATCAATTAATATTGATATTTTCTTTAATTTTATAATTGTTTTCTTTGTAGCTTTTGCCCTGGTTATCATGATTTATGCTGCATTTCTGCTGCCAAGAATCGGAACTGCATATGCAAATCTATATGAAGATCTTAAGAACAAAAAATAAGAACCGGCGTTTGTTAAAGGAGATATAACATTGGATATAATAAAAACCCTTGAACAAGAATTCAGCCTTAAGCATTTTCAGGTTGAAAACACTGTTAAATTAATTGACGAAGGCAATACGATACCCTTTATTGCCAGATATAGAAAAGAACTTACTGGTTCTCTTGATGACCAAATACTAAGAGAATTATCAGAAAGACTTTTATATCTTCGTAATCTTGAAGATAAAAAAGTTCAGGTTAAGAAACTCATTGATGAGCAAGGCAACCTCACTAACGAGCTGTCCTTGGCAATTGACAACGCAGTTACTATAACCGAAGTGGACGATTTATACAGACCCTTTAGACCAAAAAGACGAACCAGAGCAACCATAGCAAAAGAAAAAGGTCTGCAACCCCTTGCAGACTTAATTTTTGAGCAAGAACTGGATAAACATATAACCGAATATGCCACGGAATATATTGATGCTGAAAAAGGTGTTGAAACAGCAGAAGAAGCACTAAAAGGCGCTGGAGATATAATCGCAGAAACCATTTCTGATGACCCTGTAATCAGGAAATTAATCAGAAAATTGACATTCAAAGAAGCTCTGCTTAGAACTAAAGCAACTGACTCTAATGCAGAATCAGTTTATGAGATGTATTATGATTTCTATGAGCCTGTCAGCAAAATTGCAGGACATAGGATTCTTGCTGTTAACCGAGGTGAATCCGAGGGTTTTATTTCGGTTGCGGTTGAGGTTGATTCAGAGCGTATACTTAAAACAGTTGAGTCTAAGATAATAAAAAAAGACAATCCATATTCTAAGGCATTCTTAGATGATGTTATTGCAGATGCTTACAAAAGATTAATACAACCTTCAATTGAAAGGGAAATCCGAAACGAGATTACAGAAAAGGCAGAAGAAGGTGCAATAAAAATATTTTCGGAAAATCTAAAGCAGCTTTTGCTAAGTCCGCCTATAAAAGGCAAGTCAGTGCTTGCTGTTGACCCTGCTTTTAGAACCGGATGTAAAATTGCAGCAGTTGATGAAACTGGAAAAGTTCTTCATACAGGAGTAATATATCCCACACCACCTCAAAACAAGACAGAGGAAGCAAAGAAATCTCTTAAAGAAATTATTGCTAAGCATAATATAGATTTAATTTGTATTGGCAACGGCACTGCATCTAGGGAAACTGAATTGTTTATTGCAGAGCTTATCAAAGAGCTTGATAAAAAGCTTAATTATATAATAGTAAACGAAGCTGGCGCTTCCGTTTATTCAGCTTCAAAGCTTGGCGCAAAAGAATTTCCTGATTTTGACGTTGCCCTTAGAAGCGCCGTTTCAATTGGAAGACGCCTTCAAGACCCTCTTGCAGAACTTGTAAAGATTGACCCTAAATCAATAGGCGTGGGGCAATACCAGCATGACATGAACCAAAAAAAGTTGGGTGAGGCTCTTGGCGGAGTGGTTGAGGACTGCGTTAACAGCGTTGGGGTTGATGTGAACACAGCATCCCCTTCCCTTCTATCATATGTTGCTGGCATAAACAGTCAAACAGCAAGTAATATCCTAAAATATAGAGAAGAAAAGGGTAAGTTTAAAGAACGAAAAGAGCTTCTTAAGGTTGGGAAACTCGGGCCTAAAGCCTTTGAGCAATGCGCCGGATTCCTTAGAATAACTGACGGCGAGAACCCCTTTGACAATACAGCAGTTCATCCGGAGTCATATAAAGCTGCAATGCTTATACTTAAGAAAATCGGCGAAGAACCTGACAGCTTAAGAGAAAAAAAGATTACAAGCATTAAGGCACGAATTGGAGATCTGGAAAGCTTATCCACCGAGCTGGAAATTGGTATCCCAACCATTCTTGACATTATTAATGAGCTTGAAAAACCGGGACGAGATCCTAGAGAAGAGTTGCCCCCTCCTATCTTAAGAAGTGATGTTCTTGAAATTAAGGACTTAAAAGAAGGCATGATTTTAAAGGGCACAGTAAGAAATGTTATTGACTTTGGTGCTTTTGTTGACATAGGCGTGCATCAAGACGGACTTGTGCATATCTCTCAAATGACAGACAAATTTATCAAACATCCTCTTGAGGTGGTTTCAGTAGGCGACATTGTTTCTGTTAAGATTTTAGGAGTAGATGAGGTAAAGAAAAGGATTGCACTTTCTATGAAAGGCATTAGCTAGAAACTGTCCTATGTGTATTTAGCATTTATTTCATTTAATAAATATAAATTGCTTACATGAAATAATAAAATAATTAGAGCAATTACATATCTCCAATTATTTTTATAAATGATTGTAACAAAAACTAGTGCCACAGATAAAAGTCCAAAAAATTTTTTTGGTCAACTATTGCAAGTCCAGATCCATGGTTGCCTGATGTGAAAAAGTATTTACAGAATATACAAAACTGAAAATATCCGCTGAAACATCTGTTTTGGTAGATATACAATAATA
>CAZTAY010000009.1:0-33767 GCA_964611655.1 uncultured Eubacteriales bacterium | reverse complement strand
ACAATGACTAATTATACCAATATATCCTGCAAAAATGAGGAATGGCCAGAAACCGACATTTTGCCGGTTCTGGCCATTCCTGTTTGGGACTTATTTTACAGCCCCTTTTTTACACTCTTTCATGAAGAGGTATGTAATTTTTCATTTCGCTAACGCTTCTATAAGCAGGACGTATTATTTTGCTTGAGTTAACCAATTCTTCTATTCGATGAGCGCTCCAGCCGGAAATTCTTGCAACAGCAAATATAGGCGTGTAAAGCTCAAGCGGAAGCTTTAGCATGTCATAAACGAAACCACTGTAAAAATCAATGTTGGCGGAGATGCCTTTATACATCTTACGTTCCTTTGCTATAATTTCAGGTGCAATTCTGGCAACGGATGCATAAAGCTCATACTCATCCTCGCGTCCGTTTTCCGCACTTAGTTTTTTAACAAATTGTTCAAACACTTTAGCCCTTGGGTCTGAAAGTGAATAGATTGCATGGCCGATTCCGTAAATAAGCCCAGATCTGTCAAAAGCTTCTTTGTGAAGGAGTTTCTTCAAATAATCGGCAATCTGACCTTCGTCTCTCCAATTTTTAACTTGATCTTTAAGGTCTGTGAACATTTCAACAACCCTGATATTAGCGCCACCGTGTTTAGGGCCTTTAAGACTACCAAGTGCAGCTGCTATAGCGCTGTAGGTATCAGTTCCGGATGAGGAAACAACGTGCACCGTAAACGATGAATTATTGCCTCCACCGTGTTCTGCGTGGAGCACAAGCGCAAGATCGAGTATCTTTGCTTCAAGCTCTGTATATTTTTGGTCAGGTCTTAGTATATGTAATAGGTTTTCAGCAATTGATAGGTTTGGAGAAGGCGGATGGATCACCAGAGACATATCTTTTTCATAATGATTATATGCATGATATCCGTAAACCGCCAATAAAGGAAACTGAGCAATCAATTGCAGACATTGTCTTAAAACATTTGGAATTGAATTATCATCAGGTCTTGCGTCATAGTAATAAAGCATCAGCACGCTTCTAGCAAGAGCGTTCATCATGTTGCTTGAAGGCGCTTTCATTATTACATCTCTTGTAAACTTTGGTGGAAGAGAACGATATGACGACAATAAGCTTTTAAAGTCTTCTAGCTGTGACGGAGTTGGCAGATTACCAAAAAGTAAAAGATATGTAGTTTCTTCAAAACCAAATCTATTTTCTTTTAAAAAACCATCAACTATATCCTCCACGTTTATTCCCTGATAAAACAGTTTTCCATGCATTGGTTTTTCAACGCCGTCAACAATTTCTTTGGCTGTTACCTGAGAAATATTAGTAAGCCCGGTCAAAACGCCATTCCCGTTTAAGTCACGCAATCCTCTTTTAACTTCATGCTTTTTATATAAATCGCCGGGAATTATTTTAGATGAACATTTTTCGGCAAGCGAAAGTATTTTTGGAGTTATTTTCGAGTAATTAACTTCATTTTCCATTTATGCATCCTCCTTTTGGCTTTATTATAAATCAAATTATAATATATTTTAAAATAGCCTTAGTTCTAAATGAGATTAATCTGAATTGAATTAAAATATGAATAAGATAAAATTTAGGATTAATTTGGTGAATTATGTGATGTGGCTATTATACATTGTTTTAGTCCGAAATACAAGTCGAAAAAGTTTAGTGAAAAAATTGTCATAAGAGTATGGGCTTAATAATTCAATTTTTATTTTGACTGTAAGTGTAAATAGTGATAAAATCAATCAATATCAAAATTAAATAAAGCTAAGTTCTGTTTGCTGAACTTATGTTTGACTTAAAATATTAGAATTACCTATAGAACTTTATATAATCTTAGGAGGTAAACTATGACAGATTTCAATAATTTAGATAAAAAAGAAAACAGTAGTGAGGTTATTGGCCAGATTCAAATCTCTGAGGAAGTAATATCGGTCATAGCCGGAACTGCCGCTCTTGAAATCGAAGGGGTTAAGGGTGTTGCAGGCAATATCACCGGAGAAATAATAGAGAAGTTCGGAAGGAAAAATCAGACTAAGGGTGTTAGAATCAAGCTCGAAGATCAAAAGGTTTGGGTTCATATTAATCTGGTTGTAAAATCAGGTCATAAAATTCCGCTGGTATCGGCAGAAGTCCAAAAAAGAGTTAAGACTGCTCTTGAAACAATGACGTCTTTAACTGTGGTAACCGTAAATGTTAAAGTAGTAGCTGTAAGCATAGAAAAACCTAAAAAACAAGATAAACAGCAGAGCTGATGCTCTGAACTTTGGGAGGAAATGTATGAGTCGTGTTGCGGATCGCAGACATGCGTTTATATTGATCTATCAAAAGTCGTTTTGCGATTTGGAAGAGTTTAAAAACAGACTTGAAATTTACTTAAACGAAACCGATGCAAAAGAAGAACATAAAGATTTTATACTTAAGATTGTTTGGGGCGTTCTTGATAACATGGAGGTTATCGACGGTTTAATCAATCAAAATGCTAAGGGCTGGACAATTGAAAGAATGAACAAGGTTGACATTGCTATTATGCGGCTTGCCATTTTTGAAATGATGTTTATGGATGACATACCTAAAAGCGTTTCTCTTAACGAGGCTGTTGAGCTGGCAAAGAGATATAGCGGAGACGAAGCGCCTTCTTTTATAAACGGTGTTTTAGGCGGAATTGCCAATAACAAGGAACTAGGTCTGTGAGTGGTAGAATTTTATCCGTATACAACGTAACTAAGTACATTAAATCTGTGTTCGAAAATGATGCCGCATTTTATAATATGCATATAAAAGGAGAAATCTCCAATTTTAAATACCACAGCCTGACAGGACATATATATTTTACATTGATTGATGATAAAAGCGCTATATCATGTGTTATGTTCAAGGACGTTGCAGATAAATTATCATTTTCCCCCAAAGACGGAATGGAAATTATTGTAACAGGCAATATCTCTGTTTATGTTAAGTCAGGAAGGTATCAAATTTATTGTGAAAAACTGATTTTAGCTGGAGACGGACAAATAAGAAACGAGTTTGAGCGCCTGAAAAAGGAGCTTGTCTTAAAAGGTTATTTTGATTTAGAGAGAAAAAAACCAATGCCGGCATACCCTTTTTCCGTAGCAGTTATAACTAGTGAGTCTGGTGCTGCTTTAAAGGATATTTTAAATATATCAAATAGAAGGAATAATAAGGTGCAAATAGCTATTGTACCTGTACTTGTTCAGGGTATTAATTCGCCAGAATCCATTGCAGAAGGAATTAAAGCTGTTAATAAATGGGGTGGGGCGGATTGTGTTATAGTTGCAAGAGGCGGAGGAAGTTATGAGGATTTGCAGTCATTTAACACTGAAATAGTTGCCAAGGCTGCATTTAATTCAAAGATTCCGGTTATTTCAGCTATTGGACATGAAACAGACTTTACAATACTTGATTTAGTTGCAGATTTAAGAGCACCCACACCCTCTGCTGCAGCCGAGCTTATTATACCTGAATACAGTGTTGTATTGGACAAACTAGCACAGATACAAGACCGGCTGACTAATAGTATGGATAATATTATAATCAGAAGTAAACTTAGGCTAAAAAGCATATTAAATAAAAGGGTTTTTGAATCACCTGTGGATGCTTATTTACAAAAATCAGAGACTGTCAAACAGCTTTACCGTTTGTTAAACAATCTGATGGATGCAAATATTCGATATAAATCTAATAATTGTAATCTGATTACAAAGAAGTTTGAAATACTTTCACCCTTAAATGTATTAAAAAGAGGATATGGTCTTGTGTACGGTGAAAGTGGAAGACTGATAAAAAGTTCTTCAGAAGTAAAAAATAGAGAAGAAATCAGCGTTATGTTATTTGACAGTACTATAAAGGCGGCGGTCATAAAAAATGGCGAAGAAGAAAAAGAGCTTTGAGGATGCACTTTTTAGAGCAGAAGAAATTGCATCACTTTTAGAGAAAGGCGAAATGAGCCTTGATGAATCCCTTTCGTTATATAAAGAAGGTATTTTGGCTATAAATGATATGAGTGACAGACTGAATGAGGCGCAAACTGAAATAAGTATTCTGCGGAAATCCTCAGACGAAATATGGTCAAAAGAGAAATATAACGAGCCTGAATACGAAGGGAAAGAAAAATTTGAAGAGTGATCTAAATAAAAAGATTCAAAATATTGAGGAAGCTCTTAAAAAAGATGTAATCTCTAAAACTCATTTTAATGAAAAAGTTGTGAGTGCCATGGAATATAGTCTTAATGCTGGAGGAAAGAGGATTAGGCCAGTGTTTTTGCTGTCTTCCTGTGAAGCGTTAACGGGAGTATATGAGGATGCTCTAACATTTGCAGCAGCAATTGAAATGATTCATACCTATTCTCTGATACATGATGATCTACCTGCAATGGACGACGATGATTATAGAAGAGGAAAGCCCACTAACCATAAGGTTTTTGGAGAAGCCATTGCAATCTTAGCAGGCGACGGATTGCTAAATCTAGCGTTTGAGTCAATGACAAGGGAATGTGTTTTAAAGACCCAGATGAAATATTTAGAAGCAATGAACTGTATAGCAGAATCAGCAGGAATTAATGGCATGATCGGAGGACAATGCGCAGACATTGACTCAGGTGAGCTTAATGAAGAAACTTTAATCTGGATTCATGAAAATAAAACTGCAGCATTGCTTTCAGCAGCATTTAAATCAGGGGCTATTATAGGTGGTGCTAATAAAGATATTGCATGCAAATTTGAAGAAGCAGGAAAGCTGGTTGGTGTAGCTTTTCAAATACAGGATGATATTCTTGATGTAACCGGTAATTTGGAATTATTGGGTAAAAAAACTTGCAGTGATTTAAAAAATAATAAACTTACTGCTGTTGATATCTTTGGACTGGAAACAGCACAGGAAAAGGTAAAGTTATACTCCGGTAAAGCTGTTGAAATACTCAGAGGCACTAATCTTAAAACTGATTTTATATGTTGGTTAATTAATACACTGGTTTGTAGGAATGTATAACATTATTAAAAAGGAAGTCTTCTAGTATGGAATTTTTCGAACAAATTATAAGCAATAAACCACTATGGGTAACGATACTTTCTTTTTCAGTTGCACAATTGTCAAAGTTACTTTTATGTTTCGTTAAATCAGAAAAGATAAATTACGCTAAGATTATGGCATCAGGTGGTATGCCTAGTTCACATTCAGCGCTGGTTACGGCGCTTACAGTTTCAATTGGAAAAGAAACAGGCTTTGATACACCACTGTTTGCAATTTGTGTAGCATTTAGCATGATTGTTATGTATGATGCTGCTGGTGTTCGCCGTGCGGCTGGAGAACAGGCTATTTTAATGAACGTTTTAATAGAAAAGATTGAAGAAATGGGTATTAAGATGGATGAACGTCTAAAAGAATTTTTGGGTCACCGCCCGATTGAAGTTGCAGTAGGGGCTATAGTGGGTGTGTTAATTGGTGCCTTACTATAATATTAAATTCAAATGGGGAAACAGAAATGGAAAAACCAATGCTGCTCAACAAAATAAAATCGCCAAAAGATTTAAAAAACTTAAGTATACATGAATTGACAGTACTTTCAAAAGAACTACGTTCTTTTATAATAGAAAATATATCACGCTGTGGTGGTCACCTTGCATCTAATTTAGGTGTAGTGGAGCTTACGGTTGCACTGCACTATTGCTTTGATTCGCCAACAGACAAAATACTGTGGGATGTTGGTCATCAATGTTATGCACATAAAATATTAACAGGGCGTAAAGACAATTTTCATACAATAAGGCAATTAGGCGGCATAGGCGGATTCTTGAACCCTGATGAAAGCGAACATGACGCATTTATATCAGGGCATAGCTCAACTGCTATTTCCGCTGCATTAGGTATGGCAGCAGCAAGAGATATTAAGAAAGAAAAAAACCATGTAATTGCAGTAGTAGGCGACGGCTCAATGACAGGCGGACTTGCTTTTGAAGCACTTAATAATGCAGGGCGTTCAAGCACTAGATTAATAACTATTTTAAACGACAATGAAATGTCTATATCAAAAAACGTAGGAGCAATTTCTAAGCATCTAAATGATATTCGTACCGCTCCGGGTTATCTTGAAGCTAAAAAAGAGATTTTAGGGTTTTTAGATCGCTTTTCATTTGGAAAGAATATTGAAAAAACACTAGAAGCTACAAAAGAGAAAATTAAATATCTGTTTATTTCGGGGATTTTGTTTGAAGAAATGGGTTTTAAATATTTTGGTCCTGTTGACGGTCATGACCTTGAAGGACTAATTTCTGTAATCAACAAAACCAAACATATTAAAGATCCCATTTTATTACATATATACACAAAAAAGGGAAAAGGCTATCCCTTTGCAGAAGATGATCCAGGTAGGTTCCACGGAATATCAGCATTTAATATAAAAACAGGTGCGGGCATTACACCATCTCAAAGGCAATATTCAGATGTGATGGGTGATAAGATTGTTTTGGAAGCTGAAAAGGATAATAAAATTGTTGCAGTAACCGCTGCTATGTCAGAAGGAACAGGACTCAAAAAGTTTGCTTTGAAATTCCCAAAACGCTTCTTTGATGTGGGAATTGCAGAAGGTCACGGAGTTGTTTTTGTGGCAGGCCTGGCAAAAGCAGGATTAAAACCTGTGTTCGCAGTTTATTCTACATTTTTGCAAAGAGCATATGATAATGTTATGCATGACGTGTGTATTCAAAACCTGCCGGTTATATTTTGTATTGACAGAGCAGGAGCAGTTCCAGGAGATGGTCAGACACACCAAGGCTTATTTGACATTGCATACTTAAGACATTTGCCTAATATGACCATAATGTCTCCAAGAAATGGTAGGGAACTGGAACTAATGCTTGAATTTTCTCTTAACTGCTTTTCTTCTCCTGTTGCAATAAGGTATCCAAAAGAAAAAGCAGTGCTAACTGAAGAAACCATAACTCCTTTGGAGCTTGGAAAGTCAGAGTACATAAAAAAAGGCAGTGAAATAACATTAATAGCATTAGGGACTATGGTTTACACAGCAATAGAGATTGCAGACAGTCTAACTGAACGGGGTTATAATCCTTCTGTAATAAACATGCGGTTTGTAAAACCAATTGATTGTGAAATGCTTGATTGGGTTTATGAGAATTCCCAACATGTATTCACTCTTGAAGATCATGTGAAAGCAGGGGGCATGGGAAGCGCCATAACAGAATATTATGCAAAACAGACTAAACTAATTTCCGTAACAAACTTTGGATATCCAGATAGTTTTGTTACCCAAGGCACAAGGGAAGAATTGGAAAAAGTTTATGAAATGGATGCACAATCGCTCCTTTTGAATATAATAAACAGAATTGAGTCAAAAGTCTGACGGGGAGGGCGTATTAAATGAGTGAAAAAGAAAGACTGGATACCCTTCTTGTTGAAAAAAAACTTGCACACTCAAGAGAATTTGCAAAATCAATAATAATGAGTGGTAAAGTCTTTGTAAATGGTCAAATTTGTGACAAGGCAGGAACTAAAATTGCATCAGACTCGGTGATTGAAGTAAAGGCTGAAAAACTCCCATACGTAAGCAGGGGAGGACTTAAAATTGAAAAAGCAATAAAAGAATTTGGTTTAGACCTTTGTGAAAAAATCTGCCTTGACGCCGGAGCATCTACAGGCGGTTTTACTGATGCAATGCTTCAAAACGGAGCAAAAAAAGTCTATGCTGTGGATGTGGGATATGGTCAATTTGACTGGAGACTTAGAAATGATCAAAGAGTATCGTTATTTGAAAGAACTAATATAAGGTATATGGACTGGACTACCCTTGGTGAAAAATGTAATTTTGCAGCAGCCGATCTGTCATTCATATCCCTTGAAAAGGTATTAAGCCCTATTTCAAACCTCTTACTGGAGGATGGTGAAATAGTTTGTCTGATTAAACCGCAGTTTGAAGCCGGCAGAGACAAAGTTGGTAAAAAAGGTGTGGTAAGAGATTTCAAGGTTCACAGTGAGGTAATAAAAAGAGTGTTAACCTACGCTAATAGTATAGGTCTTTTTGCCAGTAAACTGACATATTCGCCTATTACAGGACCAAACGGTAATGTTGAGTACTTGGTGTTGTTAAAAAAAGAAGAATATGATATTGATGATGATATTGATAAAGTGGTAAATGAAGCTAAAAATCATTTGGTTTTAAACGGGAGTAATGATAATGAATAGAATAGGCATTATTACTAATATAACTAGAGACACGGAGCTTTTGGTAACAAAATCACTTATTTCATATTTAGAAGAAAAAGGCATTAAGCCATTTATATTAAATAATATCGGGAACATGATAAATAGGCAGGACTTAACAAAAAGCGAGGAATTTATTTTCTCAGATTGTAAATTATTAATTGTACTTGGCGGCGATGGAACCATACTTGCATCTGCAAAAAAAGCAGCGGCTAACAATATTCCCATTGTGGGCATAAACGTTGGTAGTCTGGGTTATTTAACGGACGTTGAAAAAACAGATTTTACCGAAATGATTGACAGAGTACTTAATAATCAATATCATTTAGAAAAAAGGATAATGCTGGATGCAAATGTAGACTTTCCAGGTAATAAGAAATCAGGTCTTGCCCTAAACGATTGCTGTATCAAGTGTGAGTCATTTAATATGCTTAGATTTAATCTGTTCATAAACGACGATTTTGTTGATACGTATAATGCAGACGGTATAGTAATTGCAACTCCAACAGGCTCAACCGGATATAACCTTTCCGCTGGAGGTCCGATTCTCATTCCTGACGGCAGAATGATTGCAGTAACTCCTATTTGTCCACATTCTTTATCGTCTAGACCAATTGTGGTGTCCTTTAGGGAAAAAATCAAGGTTCAAACCATATCTAGAAATGCAATAGTGGATTTGGATGGTCAGCACTTTGCAACTCTTAAACCTGGGCAAACGGTTGAAATTTGCAAGTCCCAACAATCAACTACTATAATTAAAACAAACGGTTTAAACTTTTATGATATTCTTCGTAAAAAATTATAGTTCGTAAATTTTGTTTAGCTAATCGGGAGAAGAGTGTTTTATGAAAGTGGAACGTCAGGCTAAAATATTGGAACTTATATCAAATCATGATATAGAAACTCAAGAGGAATTGGCGGATAAATTAAAGGAAGCAGGTTTTTTTGTAACACAGGCAACTGTTTCAAGAGACATTAAAGAGCTTAAATTAACCAAACTACCATTAGATGGTAATAGACAGATTTATTCCTTTAAAAAAACAGGTAGCTTAAAAGATAACGATGTGGTCAAAAGATTTATTACGGTTTTCAAGGAAACTACCATTTCAATGGATTATGCCGGAAACCTGCTTGTTATAAAAACACTTGAAGGTATGGGAATGGCGGTTGCTGTTGCTCTTGATAATATGGAAAACTTGGAGATTGTTGGAACTATTGCCGGTGACGATACTGTATTTTGTGCAATGAAATCACAGCAGAGTGCAGTTGCACTCATTAAAAAGTTAAAAAGCCTTATGAAAGAATAGGGGCGTTATTATGTTAAAAGAACTTTCAATTAAAAACCTCGCCTTGATTGATGAAGCGGAAATAGAATTTCAAGAAGGACTTAACATTCTTTCCGGCGAAACAGGTGCCGGAAAATCTATGATAATAGATGCAATAAACGTAACTCTAGGAGAAAGAGCTGATAAAGACCTTATCAGAAAAGGCAGGGACATTGCAAAGGTTTCTGCTCTCTTTTATATTTCAGACGACGAAGTTATACAAAAAATAGATGAAATGGGCATTAATGTTGGCAAAGACAGAGAATTGCTTATTACCAGGCAAATAAGTGTTGCAGGAAAATCTTCATGTAAGATTAACGGTGATACTGTAACATTGTCAATGCTTAAAAAAATAACTCAGTTGTTTATAGATATGCACGGACAAAATGAACACCAGTTTTTATTATATCCAGCAAAGCATGTAATGCTGTTGGACAAGTTCTGTGAAAATGAATTGGACTCTAACTTAAAAAGCTTATCAGAAGTACATAAAAAATATAAAGAACTAATTAAAAGATTAAATGAAATTATATCGCTAAGCAGGAATAAAGACCAGAGACTTGAAATACTACAATTTCAAATTAATGAAATAAAAGCGGCAGCACTGGTGTCGGGCGAAGAAAAGCATTTACAGGAAAAAAAACTTGCCCTATCCGCATACGAAACCATAATAAATTCAACAAACAAGGTGCTTGAAAACTTATATGACGGAACTGTAATGCCTGCAATTGACAAAATTAATTCATCTGTAGACTTATTAAACAATTTGGTTGCAATTGACAGTAGTTTAAAGCCCTACTCAGAAAGACTTAGCTCTGCTGCTGCAGAAATCGACGATATCTCCAGGGAACTACGCTCATACGCTAGCCAATTCGATTCGAATCCCCATGCTCTTGAGGAAACGGAAGAACGCCTAAGACTTATTTACACTTTGAAAAGGAAGTACGGGGGTTCTGTAGAAAAGATACTGGAACATTTTGAGCTCATTTCTGAGGAATACAACAATCTTGAAAATGAAAAAGTAACCATAGATGAGATAAACAAAGAAAAAAAAGAACTGGAAGTTAAAATTTCAACATATTGCACAAAGCTCACAGAAATCAGAAAAAATTCAGCAAAGAAATTAGAGAGAGAAATTTCAATGGCATTACTGGATCTTGGAATGGAAAAGGCAAAATTTGAGATATATTTCGAAAAAAAAGATGTTGTTACTATAACTGGCTGGGATAAGGTTGAATTTATGTTTTCTGCAAACCCCGGTGAAGCCATAAAACCCCTTTCAAAGATAGCGTCAGGTGGTGAAATGTCAAGAGTTATGCTTGCTGTGAAGTCTGTTATGGCAAATGCCTTTAATATCCAGACATTTATATTTGATGAAATTGACGCAGGCGTCAGTGGAAGAACAGCCCAAAAGGTTGCTGAAAAATTAAATTTAATTTCAGCACAAAAACAAATTATTTGTATTACCCATCTGCCCCAAATTGCTGCAATGGCTGATAGTCATTTCCAGATAGAAAAGATATCTAATAGTAACGACACAAAAACGGTCATAAATAAAATGGATAAAATATCTACAATAAACGAATTGGCAAGGCTCATAGGTGGAGCTAAAATCACAGAAGCCACATTAAAAGCCGCAAACGAAATGAAAGAATTGGCTGAAAAGTTAAAAATGTGAATATTCCTATTAGCTAAAGAAATAATAATAAAAACTATACTTGGAAGACTTGGAGGAGATTATGACTGAAGTTATAAAATTGGTCAACGGCATAGTAATAGTACTAGAAAAGATATCGTTTGTTCGCTCTATTGCACTTGGTATTTGGGTGGAAAACGGCTCAAAGCATGAGTCTGAGACGATGAAAGGAATGTCACATTTTATTGAACATATGATGTTTAAGGGTACTACAAACAGATCTGCTAAAATGATTGCTGACGATATGGACGAGATCGGCGGACAGATCAACGCATATACTAGCAGGGAATATACTTGTTATCATACAAGAACACTAGATACTCACTTTGATAGAGCTTTAGACGTTCTAAGTGATATGATTTTAAACTCCAAATTCGATGAAAACGAACTGGACAAAGAAAGAAATGTAATAATTGAAGAGATTAATATGTATGAGGACTCACCAGAAGAACAGGTTCATGACTTGTTGTCAGAAAACGTGTTTTTAGAAAACTCACTAGGCTATCCCATTCTTGGTACGAAAGATACTTTAAACTCATTTGATTCTAATATTATGAAAAAATACTTAAAAGAGCATTACACACCAAATAACATGGTTATTTCTATAGCAGGAAATTTTGACAAAGACCATGCAATAAATGAGCTGGAGAAACGCTTTTCAGGTTTTAGAAATGACGCGCCTGATCTTAATTTTGAGCTTAGCCCTAAATATCACACATGTAATGTGAAAAAGGAAAAGGACATTGAACAAGTTCATATGTGCATTGGTTTTCCAGGTGTTAAAACAGGCGATAAAGAGGTTTATACACTTGCAATACTTGATACTATCTTTGGGGGCGGAATGAGTTCAAGGCTCTTCCAAAAAATCAGGGAAGAAAAAGGCCTTGCATATTCAACCTATTCATATCCCTCTAATTACAAAGAGATTGGCATTTATAAAATATATTCCAGCATGAGTGCAAATCAAGTACCCGAGGTTTATTCGCTTATCCTCCAAGAGATTAAAGGTCTTAAAACCAATCCTATAACAGAAGACCAGCTTGCCAAGACTAAAGAACAACTAAAAAGCAGTTATATAATATCTTTGGAATCTACTATAAATAGAATGATGGCAATTGGTAGAACTCAGCTCATTTTAAACAAGGTTCAAACCCCGGATGAGCTTATCAATAAAATAGATTCTGTGTCTCTTAGCGATGTAAATCTTCTTATTGACCAAATATTTAAGGAATCTCAAATGTCTGTTGCAATGGTTGGAAAAGTTGCTGGTTTAGCAGTGTAATAGCTTAGGAACGGGGGTAAATAATGAGAAGAACAGCCAGAAAGGGCTTATCAAGGCATTTTTATATGCTTGGATTGTTGTTTATTTTAGTTGTTTCTTTTTATGCAATTGCTTTTCAAATTAATGCTTCAAATGCTCTTAAAAAACAGATCATTAAGATTAATGAAGACATTGAAACTGAAAAAAGAACCTATGCTGAACTGAAAAACGAACTAGATTATTATAATACGGATGCATATATAGAAAAAACCGCAAGAAAGAGACTACAGTTAGTTAAACCAAACGAGATTTTGTTCATTAACAAGGCAAAGTAAAATAAAAAATCAGGCATATCACTTTGATAACGCCTGATTTTTATTTGTGGTTATTTACCTCTTAAAGTCTTGCAGTAATCGGTTAAGAGAATCCGCCTGATCAGATAGAATTTCAGATGAAGCAGCATTTTCTTCTGCTGTTGAAGAATTGGTAAATGTAATATTAGATATTTGATTAATACCTGTAGATACATTTTCAACAGCGTTAGCCTGTGTCGAAGACGCCCTAGAAATCTTTGTAATAAGCTCTGAAACCTGAGCGACATTTTCAACAATCTTAGCCAAGGAGTCAGAGGTCTTATAAGCAACACTTGTTCCTTCATTTATTCTGCCTAGGGTGCTTTCGATGTATTCTTGAGTTTCTTTAACGGAACGTTGACTGCGTTCTGCAAGGCTTCTTACTTCATCTGCAACAACGGCAAAACCTTTTCCGTGTTCACCTGCTCTTGCAGCCTCAACAGCCGCATTTAAAGCAAGAAGGTTTGTCTGGAATGCAATGTCTTCGATTACTTTTATAATCTTCGCAATGCTTGCAGAAGCTTCTTTAATTCGTTCCATGGAATCAAGCATATTTTGCATATCCTGTTTTCCTTCAGACGCATTTTCCATAGATTTAGAGGATAATTCTTCTGCTGTCCTTGCATTAACAGCATTTTCTTGGGTCTGAACATTAATTTCCTGAATTGTGTTTGTAAGTTGCATAACAGTATCTGCTTGCTCTGTTGCGCCGAAAGCAAGGGTTGTACTGCTGTCAGAAATTTGTTTTGCACCCATAGTAACCTGATCGGTTGCAGTAGCAATTTCTTCTAAGAGCTTGTTTTGCATTTCGATAATCTGGTTAATGGATACCTTAATTTCAGAAAAATCTCCCAAAAAGTCTTGAGTTATTCTTGTTTGAAGGTCATGGTTTGAAACTGCTGTAAGCGTATTTTGAATTTCACCTATATAGTTAGATAGCTGATCAGATGTTAGATTTAATGCATCTTTGATCTTTGCAAATTCACCTTGATACTGTCCCGTCATTTTAGCGTTAAGGTTACCAACAGAAATCTCTGAAAGAGTATTGCTAGCTTCATGTAACGGAGTTGCAATTGCCTCTACAAGTCTGTTGAGATTTTGAACCATTTCACGCCAATTGCCGCTAAACTTGTCTGCATCTGCTCTAACAGAAAGGTTACCTTCAACGGCTGTAGAAGCCAGATTATTAATCTCTGAATTTATTCTTTCAAGATTTAGCTTTATTTCGTCAATGATATCGTTTCCAAAGCCAAGTTTACCAGGATATTTACGAACATCAGCAGTAAAGTTTCCATGGCAGAACTGTAATAAAACTGATAAAAGTTCCTTAAAGTTATCAACATACATAAAGGTCATTTCATTAACCCTCTTTACAATGTCAAGAAATGCACCTGTATACTTGCTTTCTTCGATCCTATATTCATATTCGCCGTTGGTATGTTGATTTGCCATCTCGGAGAGATCGTCAATAAGCATACGAATAGTATAAACAAGATTAGCGTTATTTAGGTATAGCTTTCCAATCATGTCTGTCTTATAACCATCTTTGGTGTCTGATAATCTTGCTTTAAAGCTTAAATCTCCATTAGATAAATCGTTAACTGCGTTTGTAACTCTGGCAAGTGAACGATCAACAAGTTGTCTGCTTTTCAACCCAGAAATTAGCCCTGTTATCAATGTCATTAAAATAAATATAATTACAATAGTTGGAATACTTGCATAATAAGGAGATAAGATAACGGATTCTGGTATTGCTATGTACAAGATCCATCCTGTTGATTCAACGGTCTTTGGAATGAAATACATTTGACCAATACCTTCTTCATAAGCCTTTACATAGGGTTTATCTTTTTCTTTAAAAATGTTGTCATATAAGTCGCTTTCCTGCATGGTTATAAATTTTTCAGCAGTTGGTAAATACTCACTTTTATGATGTGTTATAATCGTACCATCAGCAGATACCAAGAATGCATAGCCATTTTCAGGTAATTCTATTTTAGAGACAAGGTCAATTAAATATTTAGTGGAAACATCAATTTCAATAACAACGTCTAAATCATTTGCGACTCCTAAGTACTTGGCAACTAGTACTATAATTTCACCTGTTACCCCTGAAACAAATGGTGGGGTGACTATTCCTTCGCCTTTGTTTTTCATTGCTTCAACATACCAGATTCTTTGTGACGCTTTAAAGGTATTAAAGTCAGGTTCGTCTCCTGCAAAAACAGCAAGGTCATTAGAAAACCCCACACCCATGTCGTATAAATGTTCGTTTTTGTTCATTTGGTTTATAAAAATAGATTCTAGATGCTCTTTATCAAATTCGTTATGTATCATTATGTCTTCTCCAATAGCACCTATTAAAGTTTTTTGAGATTCAAACCAAGAACTAATCTTTTCACTTTGGTAAGAGACCATGTTTTCAGTTTTACCCAAAGTCTCACCAAGACTTAAATTGTAAGAGAAAATATAAGTAAATAAAGTTGCAACACCCATTCCAATAAGTGTAATCACTATCATGTTATTTGCAAGTCTTTTGGAGGGGGATTTTCTTTTTGTATGCTTTTTATTATTCATTCCGGTCACTAGGTTAATACTACTAAATCTAAAATAAATCAATGTATTTTGACTTAGTAGTATTTTAGGTCTAAAAAACCCAACCTTCTACCTCCTCTTATAATAGTATTAAAAGATGTCAAGTTAACAAAAACAAACTAATTTACGAAAACAAACCTAATTTACGAAAACAAACTCTTCTTCGCACCGCAAATAGGACAAACATAATCTTCGTCTAATTCCTTAAAATCACCTTCAGAGCCGTCATAAACATAACCGCAGATAGTGCATTTATGTTCGCTTTTACGCTCACTTTCTATTTCATCTATATAGGTGGGAGCATTTTTGGGTGAACTTCCCTTTACAACATTCCTGTAATAAGCATATGTCATAGGAGGAGAACCAGCAATACGTTTTGCATCGATTACCTCAGCTACAAAAATAACATGCGTACCCACGTCTACTTCGCTAACAACCTGACAAATCATCCAGCCACAAATGTTTTCAGTCAGAACCGGCAAATCATTGGAGACTGTTTCATAGTTTACATGCTGAAATTTATCAAAGTCGACTCCACTTTTAAAGCCGAAATTTCCAATTACTTCTGGACTAATATCCTCGGCTAAAATTGAAACTGTAAATTTTTTGCTCTGATGTACACATTGCATAGTATAATTGTTCTTGTTTATAGATACAATTATTTGTGACGGACTGGACGTTACCTGTGAAACTGAGTTAACAACACACCCGGTATACCGTTCACTGTCCTTTGTGGAGATGATAAACATTCCATACGTTAAATCATAAAATACCTTGCTGTCCATTCCTTAACCTCCTATAAATAAATTAATAATTTATAATATTTGCTCCTAAGATATCTCGCATATAATCAAGAGCAAACAATTCTCTTTCGTGGTTAAATGATGCACAAGCAGCAGCATCAATAATAAGCTTTGCTGATTTTTTATTGTTTATCAATGCTGTATAAATTCCGATTGCGGTTTGCAGAACACAAATATCTGTTACAACCCCGCAGATTTCAATTTCGTCGGAGGAAAATATGGATGAGGCAAAAAAGCTGTCACTGACATCAGGACAATATGCTCTTTTTTCCACAAAATAACAGGAATTCGAATATTCTTTAACTCTACCGAATAATTCGAATCCGTCAGTGCCTTTAATACAATGTTTTGGGAAAACTTTTGATTCAGGATGTTCATTATTTTCAAAATCCTCGTCAGTGTGATGATCTAGTGTGAAAATTACCTTATCCTTTTTTGTCAAGTAGTCCTCAATCTTTTGTTTAATAACAGGTTCAATTTTTTGAGCTACAGACCCGGCAGTAAGTTTGCCATCATCTGCAACAAAGTCATACTGATAGTCAACAATAACGAGTAGACGATGCATTATCGGCCTCCTTCATAAGATTCATAAGTTTATCCTTGTATTATAACACAAAGCATATTATAATTGTATTGTTTAATGCAATTTAGTGAAAAATTTAGGAGATGATTTTATGGCTTTGGTAACAACTACTAAAATGTTCGAAAAAGCTTTTGACGGAAAATATGCGATTGGCGCATTCAATATTAATAATATGGAGATTATTCAAAGTGTTGCAAGAGCTGCAAAAGAAAAAAATTCAGCAGTCATACTTCAAGTATCAAAAAGTGCATTAAAATACGCAAACCCTTTTTACTTAAGAGCAATGGTTAATGCTGCAATTGAAGAAACAGGAATAGATATTGCGCTTCATTTGGATCATGGTCCTGACCTTGAAACGGTTAAGGATGTAATAAATGCAGGTTTCACGTCAGTTATGTTTGATGGTTCACATTACGGTTTTGAGGAGAACATTGAAAAGACAAAGGAAGTTGTTGACTATGCTCATGACAAGGGTGTTGTAGTAGAAGCAGAGCTTGGAAAGCTTGCAGGCGTTGAGGATGATGTTGTGGTATCAAGTGCAAACGCAACATATACCGATCCTGACCAAGCGGTGGAGTTCATTGAAAAAACAAAAGTAGATTCACTTGCAATTGCAATCGGAACAAGCCACGGAGCTTATAAATTTAAAGGTGAAGCAAAGCTGGATTTTGCCAGACTAGAAACAATTACTAGCAAACTTGAAAAAGCAGGATTCCCTAAATACCCAATAGTATTACACGGTGCATCATCTGTGGATCAAAACGCTGTAAACCTTTGTAACCAATTCGGAGGAAAAATCACAGGTGCAGCAGGAGTGCCTAATGAGATGCTTAGAAAGGCTTCTGCTATGGCTGTTTGTAAGATTAATATGGATACTGACATAAGACTTACAATGACAGCGTATGTAAGAAAATTTCTTGCAGAGAACCCATCTGATTTTGATCCAAGAGGTTATTTAGGACTTGCAAGAGAAGCAATTCAAAAATTGGTTGAAAGCAAAATAACGGATGTTTTAGGATCGGTTGATTCTATGAAATAGCAATATGACTAAGACGTTAAAACTCCTTATGGTAGGGTATGCTTATCCAATCAAAAAGGAGTTTTATTTTAGTTACAGTAAATGGTGATTAATAGTATAAAAAAGTGCTTATTTATTTGTTAATTCAGGAATATACCATAGTAAAGGAAAGTCAACATGAAAATAATGCATCTGGCGGACTTGCACATTGGAAAGATTGTAAACGGTTTTTCCATGCTGGAAGACCAAATATATATAATGGAACAAATAGTATCTGAAATAAAAAAGAATGATGTAGAAGTAGTTTTGATTTCTGGAGATGTTTATGATAAGGCAAGTCCAAGCGTTGAAGCTGTTAAGGCTTTTAATCAGATACTAACAATGATTTCGTTTCAAAATGTTTATATCATGATTGTAAGCGGAAACCATGATTCTGCGGAAAGACTAAGTTTTGCGAGAGAAATTCTGGCAGAGCATAAAATTTATATTTCAGAGTCATACAACGGAACTGTACAAAAAGTCTGTTTAAAAGATGAATATGGGGATATTAATTTTCATTTGCTGCCGTTTATTAAGCCTTCAATGGTCAAACCCTTTCATCCCGAAAAGGAAATAACTGATTATAACAATGCCTTTGCAGCAGTAATGTCCTTAATGGAAAATGATATAAACAAAAGAAACATACTTATTTCACATCAATTTTTTTCTGGGGTAGGGGATGCAGTTTTATCTGACTCTGAAATATCTCCTGTAGGTGGTCTTGATAATATTGACTATAATTTAGTAAGTAATTTTGATTACGTAGCACTTGGACATTTGCATGCCCCTCAAAAGGTTGGCATGGATCATATAAGATACGCTGGTTCACCCCTTAAATATTCCTTTTCCGAACATAACCACAAAAAAAAGATTACTATTGTTGACCTAAAGGAAAAAGGGAACACTGAGATTATTCACATTCCACTCAATCCACGTCTTGACTTAAGAAAGATAAAAGGAAATTTGGATGCTATACTTGGGCTTGGGCTTGGACTTGGACTTGGTGAAGATAATACAGAACAAAATAAAATGGATTACCTGCATATTACGTTAACTGACTCAAACGAAGTATATGATGCAATCGGAAGAATTAGGGCGGTATATCCTAATGTTATGACAGTTGAGTTTGCAAATGAATTTACATATGACTATATACAAACAGAAGCTTCTGTTGAAGAAAATACTCCACTTGAAATATTTGAGAACTTTTTCGCAGAACAAAACGGATATGTATTATCAGACAAGCAAAAAGAAATTATTATTGATATAATGAATTCAGATGATTTTGCTTATGAACAAGGAGGGTGCGCATGAAACCCTTGTCTTTAACAATGTGTGCATTTGGTCCTTATGCAGGAGAACAGTTTCTTGATTTTGAAGGGATTGGAAAAGACGGGATTTATTTAATCGCAGGAGAAACAGGGGCTGGTAAGACTACAATTTTTGATGCCATATCATATGCTTTATTTGGAGAAAGCAGTGGCAGAGATCGAACAGGCATTATGTTAAGAAGTCACTTTGCGGACTCAAAAGCAAAAACTTTCGTTCGCTTGAAGTTTAGATATAAAAATGAAGACTATGAGGTCTATAGAGCCCCAGAACGGGAACGCCTAAAAGCTAAAGGTATAGGTACGATAAAAGAAGCTCAAAATGCAGAATTAATATTTAGCGATGGAATGGTTATTTCAGGAACCCGTCAGGTAACAGAAAAGGTTGAGGAGATATTAGGCATCAACCGCGAACAGTTTTCTCAAATAGTTATGATTGCTCAAGGTGATTTTCAACGTTTTCTAAAAAGCGATATAAGTACTCGCTCTTCTATTCTAAGAAAAATATTCAAAACAGACAATTTTAAAAATATCCAAGACATTGCAAAACAAAGAATGCTAAAGCTAAAGCGTGATCTTGAAAGCACCGAAAGAGCTTTTACACAGACGTTTGAACTGCTAAATATTAATGAAAGTTCAGAACTTGCACAGCACTTAGTTGACTGGAAAGAAACCTTTACTCCTTCAAACGCTGCAATGCTGATAGACTCCTTAAAGTTATACATTATAGAGCAGGATAACTCTCTTTTAAATAAGAAAGAGCAAGTTAAGGCATTGAAAAAAGATCAAATTGTTTTAAGGGAAGAATTGACGCTTATTTCACAAGTAAATGAAAAGATTTTTGAGATGAACAAAGTTAATGTAAAAAAGACAGAACTTTCCTTAAAGGTATCTGAAATTGCTCAATTAAAGTTAAGGCTAAAATCTTCTCAAAATGCTAAAATTAGTATTAAACCTTATGAAGAAAGGTATTTAAACGTAAAATTAGAAGCGGATACAACAAATGATGGTCTTGAAAAAGCAATTGCTAGAAAATCAGAGCTTCAAGAACTTTTTGAACTATACAAGAATGAATATAAAATAGAATCTGGAAAAGAAGAATTAAGGACCAGTTTACTTGTAGAGATAGAGAGTTTAAAACAGGATATTCCCAAAATAAAACGTTGCACTCAGTTACAAAATAGTGTTAATAAAGAAAAAAACAACTTACAGTTATTTGAGGTGCAAATTCACTCTTTAAAAGAACAAGTTCAAGTTATTACACAAGCACAATCGAAAACAAAGGTTGAACTGGAAGAATTAAGAAAATGGGATGGTAAAAAAGATGGTTTTGTTTTCATTCAAATGTCTATAAAAGCTGAGGATGAAAACTTAGACAAGCTTGAAGAATATATTGGTAAGTTCAATGACAAAAAAAACGATCTTAAAAATATGCAAAAGGTCTACTTGGAAACTGATAATAGTTTTAAAAAATTAAACGATGAATTTTCAGAACTTGAAACGTTATTCTTCAAAGAACAAGCTGGTATACTGGCAAAATCTTTGATTAATGGACAGCCGTGTCCGGTTTGCGGTTCAACTAGTCACCCAAACCCTCACAAAGATATTGACTCCTTTGAAGAAGCTATAAGTGAAGATTTTTTAAAAAACAAAAAAGACGAATTAGAGAAATTTAGGGAGTTAAGAAGCAAACATGCCCTTACTTGTTCAGGATTAAAAGGAGAAATGGATTCGCTTAAAACTGAATGCATTAATAGGATTAAAACTATATTCGGTGATAATAAGACAGAAACTAAAAAACTTATAGAGGCTAAAAGGAAGGAAATTGCTCAATCATTAAAAGAAATTGCAGAAAAAATTGCTCAAACTGAAAAGGCAATGAAAAAGAAAGAGCAACTTACAAATAAACTTGAAAACTTGGATAAAGAGTTAGATTTAGTTAATGTAAAGATAAAGGACTTTGAAACACAGAGCAATAGTATAAAACTGAAAATTTCATCCTTTACAGGAGAGCTGGATTCAATAAAAGAAGAGATTGAAGAAATTGAACACCTTGAGACTGCTGAATTAACACTTGAAAACAAGAAAAAGATGTATGATGATTTATTACAAGCACTTGCAAACTCAAAAGAAAAATATGAAAATGCACTTTCTGATCTGTCTGAAATAAACACAATAGTAAAAGAAAGAGCACAGCGGATAGATGAACTGAAAAGGGAGATTACTCTAAAAGAGCTTGCGTTTAAAAACAAGCTTGAAGAATATGGATTCGAAGATGTAGCTTCTTACAGAAATGTTATGTTAGAAGCGGAGGAGGAAGAATCTGTTTCACAAAATATAATTACTTTTGACAGGGAATTTGACCTAGTGCAACACGAATTTGATAGACTGTCAAGAGAGCTGAAGGGCAAGCAGTACATTGAAACAGATGAACTATCAGAAAAAATCAGTATAATAGAACAGGATTTAGATGAGACTGAAAGAGGTGTTGCAAATATCCAAAGTGCTTTAATAACCAATAAGAATGTCCTGAACACATTCATTAAATTAGATAAATCATTGAAATCCATTAGCCAAGCATACATAAACCATAAAACGGTATCAGAAACTCTAAACGGTGAACTTAGTGGAAAGTCCAAGATTACATTTGAGATATATGCTCAAATGTCTTATTTTAACAGAATCCTAAAAGCTGCAAATTACAGGTTTTCACTAATGACCCAAAGTAGGTTTGAACTAAGAAGAAAGCAGAATATTGAAAACTTAAAAAAAATTACTGGTCTTGAGATTGAAGTTTTTGACCGTAATACTAGCACATTAAGAGATGTTCGAACGTTATCAGGAGGAGAATCGTTTAAGGCATCTTTATCATTGGCACTGGGGCTTTCCGATGTTATACAAAAGAACGCAGGAGGAATAGAGCTTCAATCAATGTTCATTGATGAGGGTTTTGGTACTTTGGATTCAGAATCTCTTGACATTGCAATAAAGGCATTGGAAAATATAGCAGGCAACAGAACTATAGGTATAATTTCCCATGTTCCCGAGCTTTCAAACAGAATTGAAAAGCAAATTATTGTAAAAAAGGGCATCACAGGGAGCACTTTAATGTATTAAGGTGACAATTAAATCTTACAAATATTCTTAAATTAATAAGCATTTGACTATAGAGGAGGCAAACATGAAGATAGGACGACTTTTGAGTTATGTAAGACGAGCAGTACAGGATTTTGACATGATAGAGGATAATGACAATATTGCAGTAGGGGTTTCAGGAGGGAAGGATAGCCTGTGCTTGCTTGTAGCCCTTAAAAATCTACAAAGGTTTTATCCTAAGAAATTTTCATTAAGCGCAATATCAGTTTCTCTTGGTTTTAAGGATATGGATTTTTCGCCTGTGAATGAATTGTGTAAACAATTGGAAGTTCCGTATTATATAGTTGAAACGGACATTGCGGAAATTGTTTTTGACGAAAGAAAAGAAAAAAATCCATGTTCTTTATGCTCAAAAATGAGAAAGGGTGCGCTCAACGAAAAAGTCGTAGAAATAGGCTGTAACAAAATTGCCCTTGGACACAACAGAGATGATACAATTGAAACGTTCTTTTTGTCATTGTTTTATGAAGGAAGAATACACACTTTCAGTCCTAAAATGTATATGGACAGAAAAAATATACATACGATAAGACCACTGGTTTATGTGCCTGAGAGAGAGATCAAGGGTTTTTGCAATCAAAATGGTATTATTACGGTTAAAAACTCTTGTCCTGTAGATGGTGATTCTAAAAGAGCGGAAATTGATAAGTTTATTGAAGAAATGTCTAAGGAGTATGATTCCTTTGAACAGAAAATATTCAATGCAATCCAAAATGGAAATTTAGCCGGATGGCAACAATGAGATTCCGTAACAATCTAGGATAAAAGAAATGCCGCTAATGCGGCATTTCGAGTCTAAGTAAAACTTTAACCCTGAATGTGTAACATTGAACTTTGTTTAATCAAGTCTTTCTTCATATTATAAAGCTCGTCAGATAAATCGACTGGAAGAATATGGGGGTTTGACAATCGCTTAAATTCGTCCCATAAAGTGTCCATTTCATTTCTGCAATACTCCTTGATTGAAAGTACGTCAGGAGAATGATAAATACGAATTCCGTTTTTCATTACAGGTATAAGCAATTCCCTAACCTGGTAATATCCCGGAAACAGTGTCATGCGTTTCCAAGTGGCCATAGGGTCATATAAAGTCAAAGGCTTGGAAGAATCAATAATCTCATGGTCAAGTGCAATTAAATCTGCTTTTATTTTTCCGGTTTGACTGTCATATAAACGAACAATTTTTTTGACACCTGGGTTGGTTATTTTTGCCGGATTATTTGAGATTTTTATTTTAGGTAAATAACCATTGTTATTATCCATTTCAGCACTCATTTTATAGACGCCACCAAAAGCAGGGCAATCATATGACGTAATTAAGTTAGTACCAACTCCCCAAACGGTTATTTTTGCGCCTTGTAATTTAAGATCAGTTATCAAATACTCATCCAAATCACCAGAAGCACTAATGACTGCTTCTGGATAACCTGACTCGTCAAGAGTAGTTCTTGCTTTCTTAGACAGGTATGCCATATCACCACTGTCAAGACGTATTCCATAACCGCTGTAACCTTCTTTTTTAAGTTTTGCAAAAACTTTTATAGCGTTTGGAATTCCTGATTTTAATGTATCATAAGTGTCTGCCAGTAATAAACATTTATTAGGATAAATTTTTGCGTATTCTTCAAATGCTTCATACTCGCTGTCAAATGACATTACCCAGCTATGAGCATGGGTGCCGCTGATTGGAATGTTAAAGGCGTGTCCCGCAAGCAGATTGCTTGTTGCGTCACAGCCTCCAATAATGGCAGCTCTTGCTCCATAAATTCCTGCATCAGGCCCTTGCGCTCTTCTAAGACCAAATTCCAACACCCTGTCAGAGCCGGCGGCCCATTTTACCCTTGCAGCCTTTGTAGCAATCAGACTTTGGTGATTTATAATGTTTAATAGAGCAGTTTCAATAAACTGAGCTTCTATAAGGGGGGCTTCGACCCTAACAAGAGGTTCGGAAGGGAATACTGCTGTTCCTTCAGGTACTGCATAAATGTTACCAGTAAATTTAAATCCTTTTAAAAATTTAAGAAAATCTTCATCAAAAACCTTTTGTTCTCTTAGGTATACTATAGACTCTTGGTCAAAAGAAATATTTTCAACATAATCAAGAGCCTGTTCTAATCCAGCTGCAATGGAATATCCGTTTGAGCAGGGATTTTTTCTGAAAAACAGATCAAAAACCACTGATTTTGAAGCTTTTTGTGACTTGAAATATCCATTCATCATAGTCAACTGATAAAAATCCGTTAACATTGTAAGGTTTCGATTCAAAATGACTATCCCTCCGCATTAATAAAACCCTAATTAGTGGTTGATTGCAAAATAAACAAAAAAGCTATTGTATAGCTTTGGATAATTGTATATAATACAACAAACAGGGTTTATTCAATCGTTATATTGTATTAAAAGTTAGATACAATAAAACAATAATTGTCTAAACAATATTAAAATGTTCAGTCTAAAAAATCCACGCTTTTAACATAATCTCACATATAATACAAAAAATCAAGCATAATATCCGTAAGTTAAAATTGCAAATAATATCCTTGAAATGATACGTTCCTTATGTTATATTATTGGTATTTGAGTGTAAAACTTATCCAGAAATAGCCTGAAATACATATATTTAGGTCAATCATTTTAGGTTTTATAGTATTATAAAAAATGCCTATTTTAGATAATTTTCTTAATTCAGGGGGCTTTTTAGCATGGCTGTTGAAAAATCAATGGAAAAAGTAGTTGCTCTTGCAAAACACAGAGGCTTTGTTTATCCCGGATCGGAGATTTACGGCGGTCTGGCAAACACATGGGATTATGGGCCTTTGGGCGTAGAGCTTAAAAATAATATAAAAAAAGCTTGGTGGAAAAAGTTCATCCAGGAAAACACTTTAAATGTAGGTGTGGACTGTGCGATTCTTATGAACACGTCTGTGTGGGAAGCATCAGGTCATGTGGGTGGTTTCAGTGATCCGCTTATGGACTGTAGGGAATGCAGGGAAAGGTTTAGAGCTGATAAGCTGATTGAAGACTATATTAAGGAATCCAAAGGCGAACAGATTACAGTTGACGGCTGGTCAAACGAAAAAATGGAGGAGTTTATAAAGTCAAACTCAATTCCATGTCCAACCTGCGCTAAACATGATTTTACTGAGATACGCCAGTTTAACCTTATGTTCAAAACATTCCAAGGCGTTACTGAAAACTCAAAAAATATTGTATACCTAAGACCGGAAACGGCACAGGGCATATTTGTTAACTTTAAAAATGTTCAAAGAACATCAAGAAAAAAGATACCTTTTGGCATAGGTCAAATCGGTAAATCATTTAGAAACGAAATAACTCCTGGAAATTTCACATTCAGAACCAGAGAGTTTGAGCAAATGGAGCTTGAATTTTTCTGTAAACCGGGCACTGATCTTGATTGGTTTGATTACTGGAAGAGCTTTTGCATAAGCTGGCTAAAAGATCTTGGCATGAAAGAAGAAAGCATGAGAATTAGAGATCACAGCCCTGAAGAACTTTCACATTACTCAAAAGCAACAACAGACATTGAATATATGTTCCCGTTTGGTTGGGGAGAGTTATGGGGTATTGCGGACAGAACAGACTTTGACCTTACTCAGCACCAAAACCATTCCGGGGAGGATATGACATATTTTGAACAGGAATCGGGAGATAAATACGTTCCGTACTGTATTGAACCTTCACTTGGTGCAGACAGAGTAACTCTTGCTTATCTTTGCGAAGCTTATGACGAGGAAACCCTTGAAAATGGCGAGGACAGAACAGTTCTAAGATTCCATCCTGCTTTATCTCCAGTTAAGGCAGCTATATTGCCTCTTTCAAAGAAGCTTGCGCCAAAGGCAGAAGAGATTTACAAAAACCTCTCAAAACTGTTTTATTGTCAATATGATGACGCCGGTAATATTGGAAGAAGATACAGAAGACAAGACGAAATTGGAACACCTTTCTGCATTACGTATGATTTTGAATCTGAAAACGACAACTCAGTTACGGTTCGTTTTAGAGATTCAATGGAACAGGAACGTGTAAAAATAGAAGAATTAGGAACTTGGGTACTCAATAGGATTGACTTTTAATATATCAGGGCAATTCAGAAGTATTCCCCATCCAAGCTAGACAATGAAAGAACTATTTTTAAAAGGAGGGCTAAAAATGAGCGGCAGAAAATATGTATATATGTTTTCAGAAGGCGATAGTGCAATGAGAAATCTTTTGGGCGGTAAAGGTGCAAACCTTGCCGAAATGACCAAACTTGGATTACCCGTACCGCCGGGATTTATAGTAACAACCGAAGCTTGTACTGACTTTAACAAAGGTGGAAAAAAATTATCCGACGATATAAAAAATCAAATCGACAATTGTTTAACGCAATTAGAGAGTTTAGCAGGAAAAAAACTTGGTGATAATGACAATCCTCTACTTGTTTCCGTTCGCTCAGGTGCAAGGGCTTCAATGCCCGGTATGATGGACACAGTTTTGAATTTAGGCCTTAATGACAGTGCGGTTGAAGGACTTGCAAAAGCAACCAACAACCCAAGATTCGCTTGGGATTCTTACAGACGTTTTGTTATGATGTTTGCTGATGTTGTTATAGGTGTTCATAAGTCTAAGTTTGAAAGACACCTTGACGAATACAAAGAAAGCAAAGGACTAAAATCAGACCTTGATCTCTCTGCTGAAGACTTTAAAACCATTACTTCAGATTTTAAGAAAATTTATAAAGAAGACCAAAAGGTAGACTTCCCTCAAGACCCTAAAGAACAAATGTACGAAGCTATCATGGCGGTATTCCGTTCATGGGATAATCCAAGAGCATTTATTTACAGAAGAATGAACGACATTCCTTATGATTGGGGAACAGCTGTAAACGTGCAAATGATGGCTTTTGGAAACATGGGTCAAACATCAGGTTCAGGGGTTGCGTTCACTAGAAACGCTGCAACAGGTGATTCGGTAATGATGGGTGAATATCTTATTAACTCACAAGGCGAGGACGTTGTTGCAGGAATAAGAACTCCAAGCCCAATAAGTGACCTTGAAAAAGACCTTCCGGAAGTTTATAAAGAATTCTGTGACTATGCAAATATGCTTGAAAAGCATTATAGAGATATGCAGGACATGGAATTTACAATTGAAAACGGAAAACTATACTTCCTCCAAACAAGAAACGGAAAAAGAACGGCTCAGGCTGCGTTGCAAATAGCCATTGACCTTGTTAAAGAAGGATTAATAACAGAAGAAGAAGCTATCATGAAGGTTGAACCAAAACAACTTGATCAATTGCTTCATCCAACATTTGAACAAGCGACTCTTAAGGCTGCAAAACCTATCGGTAAAGGTCTTCCTGCTTCTCCGGGTGCTGCTGCTGGTAAAGTATACTTTACCTCAGACGACGCTAAGAAAGCACACGAAGCCGGCGAAAGAGTGGTATTAGTTCGCCTTGAAACTTCTCCTGAAGACATTGAAGGAATGAGTATTGCTGCAGGTTTACTAACGGTTAAAGGCGGAATGACCAGCCATGCTGCTGTTGTTGCCAGAGGTATGGGAACATGTTGTGTTTCTGGCTGTGAAGAAATCTCTATGGACAGCGATGCTAAAAAATTCAGCTTAGGCGGAAAAACATTTGTTGAAGGGGATTACATATCACTTGACGGCTCAACTGGTAATATCTATGACGGAGACCTTCCAACTGTTGCCCCTGAAATTTCCGGCAACTTTGAAACATTCATTAAATGGGCTGACAAGGCTAGAAAACTAAAAGTAAGAACAAACGCTGATACTGCAGCCGACGCTAAAAAAGCTGTTGAGTATGGAGCAGAAGGTATAGGACTTACCAGAACAGAGCATATGTTCTTTGAGCCTACCAGAATCATTAAAATGCGTAAAATGATTATGGCAGACACAGAAGAAGAAAGAAGAGCGGCTTTAATGGAACTCGTTCCATACCAAAAAGAGGACTTTATTGCTATTTATGAGGTCATGGAAGAACGACCTGTAACAATCAGACTTCTTGACCCACCATTACATGAATTCCTTCCGCATACTGATGAAGAATACAATGCTCTGGCTAAAGACATGGGCAAAACTGTTGCAGAGCTTAAGGATAAGGCTCAAGGACTGCATGAATTAAATCCAATGCTAGGACACAGAGGATGTAGGCTTGCAGTAAGCTATCCAGAGATTGCAGAAGCTCAAACAACTGCCATAATAGAAGCTGCAATTGATGTTAAGAGAAGAAAATCTTATAACATAGAACCGGAAATAATGGTACCGCTTGTTGGAGACATTAAAGAACTAAGTTATATAAAGGATGTAATTGACAATGTAGCTAAAAAGTTAATTTCCGATTCCGGACTCCAGCTTAAATACAGCGTGGGAACAATGATCGAAATCCCAAGAGCTGCTCTTACCGCTGACGCAATTGCAAAAGAAGCTGAATTTTTCTCATTCGGCACAAACGACTTAACACAAATGACATACGGTCTTTCAAGAGATGATGCAGGTAAGATTCTTACTGATTACATAGACAAACAAATTTATGAAGGCGATCCAACTGCAAAGCTTGATCAAACAGGTGTTGGTGAGCTTATGAAGATTGCAGTTGAAAAGGGCAGAATCACCCGTCCTGACATTAAACTTGGAATCTGTGGTGAACACGGAGGCGATCCTTCATCAGTTGAGTTCTGCCACAAAATAGGACTTAACTATGTTTCATGTTCTCCTTTCAGAGTTCCAATTGCAAGACTTGCAGCGGCTCAAGCAGCTATAAGCTATAAAAAGTAAATAAAAAAGTCCGGTTCTGTCGAACCGGACTTTTTATAAGAATATGTAATATCAATCCATTCCCAGTTTATACTGGCTCATATAGGATAAAACCCTTGGAACATAGTTTTGAGTTTCTTTGAATGGCGGTATACCACCATATTTGTTAACATTACCTGGCCCAGCGTTAAAAGCTGCTAGACCAAGGGAAAGATCCCCGAACCTATCAATTTGTTTCTTTATGTAACGAGTTGCACCGTCTATGTTTTGTTCAATATTAAAAGGATCAGTTACACCGACTTCAGCAGCAGTTTCAGGCATTAATTGCATCAATCCTTTTGCTCCTGCACTTGAAACACAATATGGATCAAAGTCGCTTTCGGCTTTTATAACTGCTTTTATTAGCTCATAATCCAAATTGTATTTTTCAGATGCAGCCCTAATTGCAGCCTCAATTCGATCATTAAGTTCTTCTTTTGACAGCAGCGTATAATCAACTTTGTCTCCGTTTATGTATTCATTAAGGACAGTTTCAAAAGATTGTTCGGTTTTCTTTTGCTCAGTAACTGTTTTTACCGGCATCGCAATGGACAAAGGAATATTTTGCTCAATCCTGCCTACTATATCGTTATAAATTGAATCTACAGACAGCATATAAACCTCCCGACTAAATACTACAACCCTGTTAATAATATAATGTAAGTTCCACGAGATAGAACAAGCAGAAAGCAGTTAAATTGGACTCACATTATTATAATATAATGGATCATTAAAAAAATCAAGTAATAGAAACAATCCCATACTTTTAAGGACTGATAGAATGGATCAAAAAGCTCTAAAAACTCTTGAGTTTGATAAGATAATAAAATTACTGGAAAATAAAGCAGAAACCTACGGTGGAAAGGAAAGAGTATCTGACCTGACACCCACCGATGACATAGAACTGATTAAACAAAGACAAAGTGAAACTAAGGATGCTCTAAGCTGTATGTTGCGTTATGGTAACTTACCCCTAGGGGGTCTCAAAGATATACGGGCAGCAGTCAAACGTGCATTTGCAGGAGGTGTATTGTCAACAAGAGAACTCCTTGATGTTTCATCAACCTTATATGCAACAAAAAAAGTCAAGAAATATATGGACAATGAAAATAAAAAGGATAGCTTTGAAATCATAGAATCTCTTATAAGCACATTGGAAAATGCTACCTCACTTGAAAGTGAAATTAACAGATGCATAATTTCAGAAACAGAAATATCCGATGATGCCAGCACCTCACTAAGATCCATTAGGCGTGAAATGAAGATTGCCAACGAAAGAATAAAGGAACACCTAAACAATATAATTCACTCATCGGCAAATAAGACAATGCTTCAAGAATCTGTTATAACCATAAGAAATGGTAGATACTGTGTGCCTGTTAAACAAGAATATAAAAATTCATTTAACGGAATGGTACATGATCAATCATCAACAGGCGCGACATTGTTCATCGAGCCAATGTCTGTTGTTAATTTAAACAACCGCATTAAAGAGCTTGAAGGCTCTGAAAAAGCTGAAATTGAAAGGATACTAGCATCCCTTTCGGTTTTGGTGGGTGAAAATAAAGACATTCTTGAAAATGACTATGAGGTTTTGACCACCCTTGATTTTATTTTTGCAAAAGGTAAACTGGCTCTAAGCCAAAATGCTTGTATGCCTATTTTTAAAGATTATGTGGATATTAAAAAAGCAAGACATCCTTTGCTTGATCCTAAGACTGTAGTTCCTACGGATATAACGCTGGGAAAAGACTTTACGGCTCTTCTGATAACAGGTCCAAACACAGGTGGTAAAACGGTATTCTTAAAAACAATAGGTCTTTTTTGTTTAATGGCTCAAGCAGGTTTGCATATACCCGCTTTTGACAATCCTATTCTTTGTGTGTTTGATCATGTGTTTGCGGATATAGGCGACGAACAAAGTATCGAACAAAACCTTAGTACATTTTCTTCCCATGTTGTTAATATTGTTAGGATTCTTGAAAACATTACACCAAATTCTCTTGTGCTCTTTGATGAATTGGGTGCAGGAACTGATCCGAGAGAAGGCGCAGCTCTTGCAATGGGTATAATAACAAGGCTACATGAAAAGCGTATTAAAATGGTAGTAACAACTCATTACAGTGAACTTAAAGTTTTTGCACTTTCCACAGAAGGTATCGAAAACGGAAGCTGTGAATTTGATCTGGAAACATTGAAACCAACTTATAGATTCAGTATTGGTATACCTGGAAAATCTAATGCCTTTGCAATTGCTAAAAGGCTTGGGGTTAAGGATGATATCCTGGTAAAAGCGGGCGAGTTTATATCCAAAGAGGATGCTAGATTAGAAGATGTTATAGCAGATCTTGAGATATCTAAGAAATCAGCCGAAATAGAAAAAGAGCGTTCAGAGGCTTTCAGGCAGGAGGCAGAACGCTTAAAAGATGAAATTGCTAGTCAGAAAGAAAAACTCGCCATTCAAAAGGAACGTATAATAAAAGAAGCAAAAAAAGAAGCATATGAAATGTTACGCACAGCCAACGAAGAAACAGAGCAAATTATGAAAGAAATAAGAAAGGCGCAAATGGATGCCCAGTTTATTTCAAACGCAGAACAAAAAAGAAAAGAGCTTAAAGGCAAGCTAAACGAAGCCTACGGTGAATCACAAGAAAAAAGGAAAAAAGGCGTTACACCAAAATACCTAAGCGTTGGTGATAGAGTTTTTGTAATTGACTTTAACCAGTCAGGAACAGTGCTTACCCCTCCTGACAAAAACGGTGAAGTAACTGTTCAGACCGGTATTATGAAAATAAATATCAATATAAGCGGACTTGAACTTGACCAGCAACCAACAAAGAAGGAACAGAAAAAGTCAGTGCCTTCCCTGAACAACAAGACTAGACGAGCAAAAGGTCTTTCGATCAAAAGCGAAATCGATCTGCGTGGTGACAGAGCCGAAGAGGCACTGGAAAAAGTTGATAAATACCTTGACGACGCTTATCTTTCAGGGCTTAAACAGGTATCAATTATTCATGGCAAAGGGACTGGCGCACTAAGGGATGCGGTTCATAAGTACCTAAGCAAAAACTCTCATGTAATTACCTTTAGACTTGGTGTGTTTGGTGAAGGTGATACGGGGGTAACGGTAGTTGAACTTAAATAATGGGGTGCTCTTATGCAGGAAAAGACTAAGGTTTTGATTGTAGACGATGATATGAACATTGCTGAACTTATATCTTTGTATCTGGATAAGGAAGGATATGAAACCAAGCGAGTGTTTGACGGGAAAAAGGCACTTGAGGATTTTGAAAAATTTGCTCCTCATTTAGTAATTCTTGATATAATGCTTCCTGGTCTTGACGGAAATACCGTTTTAAAAGAAATTCGAAGGAAAAGCAATGCACCTGTAATTATGCTTACAGCAAAAGGTGAGGTCTTTGATAAGGTACTTGCGCTTGAAATAGGAGCTGACGATTATTTAGTCAAACCTTTTGATTCCAGGGAACTTAGCGCAAGAGTTAAAGCAGTTCTTAGACGATTTTCAGGGGAGCAGAGTTTGGATGATACAATTGTATATCCCAATTTAAGCATTAACTTAACAAATTATACTGTCATTTATCATGGTATAAAATTGGACATGCCTCCAAAAGAGCTTGAGCTTTTGCACTGTCTTGCTTCAAAACCCAATCATGTTTTTACAAGGGATACACTGTTAGATAAAATTTGGGGTTATGAATATATAGGAGATACCAGAACAATAGATGTTCATGTTAAACGTCTACGGGAAAAATTGAATAAAAAAGATAACTGGTCTATCAAAACCGTATGGGGTGTTGGATATAAGTTTGAAACCGAAGCCTGATGATGAGGTGAACAGATGAAAAGATCCCTGTTTCTGAAGCAGTTTATTATTTGTTTTATAATTTTAATAGGCTCGTTTGTGGCACTTGGAATAGGATTTGGGAATATCTATAAGTCATACTTTATTGAAGAAAAGAAGAATGTTTTGATTCAGCATGGCGAAAGAATAGCCAAACAATACGCCAACGCATTTTATACAGGTATCGTTGATATTTCACGTATAAAAGAGGAAATTGATATTTTAAACAAACAGTTGAATGCAGCAACATTCTTTGTTGACAGCGAGGGCGAGGTTAATATAGTATCAGGTGAAATAAAGGAAAATCTTGAAGGTAAAGTGTTGCATGACGATATATTAGAGGAATTATTATCCGGTAAAACAGTCAGTGCAGAAGGCAAGCTAGGCGGTATTTTTAATGAAGTAAACCTGACAGTAGGATATCCTATTGTGGTAAACAGAGCTGTGCTTGGTGCTGTTATAATGAATGTTTCTATACCTGAAATACAAAAATCACTAACAGAGATTTATAAGAATATCGCTTTAGCTTTGCTTATTTTTGGTTCTATTACATTCGTTGTATTATATTTTTCTGTGAAAAGGATAACGAAACCTCTGGTTGAAATGAATATTGCTGCAAAGGTAATCTCAGACGGCAATTTTGATAAAAGAATAATTGCGACTTCAGATGATGAAGTAGGTCAGCTTGCAGAGA
>CAZTAY010000008.1:0-34246 GCA_964611655.1 uncultured Eubacteriales bacterium | reverse complement strand
CTACCTTTGCCAAAAATTTCATCGTTAACACTACGAACTTCTATAAAAAACATACCGCCAGAGACCAAGCAAAGATGAATACGTTCGAGAGCCTTTGCTTCTTCCTCTTCTGTAATTGAGTGTAGCGTAAAACGACTGTATATACTGTCAAATGAATTTGCACCAAAGTCGTTTAATTCGATAAAATTTCCTTTCACAAACCTTGCCCCAAATCTCCCAGACGCGGGAATATCATTTAAACTATTAATTGCCGATTCACTCTGGTCAATACCTGTTGCATTAATTCCATTTGCTGCAAAAAAAAGCGTATCCCTGCCATTGCCGCAACCAATGTCAAGAAGTGACGAACCTTTTTTTAAAAATGGTAAAACACTCTTAGCAAATAATGACGGCTCATGAGGGGCTTTATCCTCTTTATAGTAAAAGTTCCAGTAATTAATATCCATATTCACACCCTAATGTCACAGAATAATACAAATAGTATTTCTTCACTTTCCCTTTAGACTTCTAAAGTGAAAAACATACCCATCAAGATAAGTTTGCAAGTGTGTATTGGTTAAACAGTACTGGATGGGTATGTGACGTATATTAAACATAATATAAATTTCCCACAAAGACGGTGGAAAGGATTGTAAGAAAGGTCTATTTGTTAATAAATCTTCCAATGCGCCTTAATGCTTCCTGAATATTATCAAGGGAACAAGCGTATGAACATCTTATAAAACCTTCGCCACAGTCACCAAAGGCATTACCTGGAACTGTTGCGACTCTTTCTTCATACAATAATTTTTCACAAAATTCTGCTGAAGTCATCCCGGTTTTTTGAATAGAAGGGAATGCATAAAATGCGCCCTTTGGCTCAAAACAATCCATGCCGATTTTTCTAAAACCTTCAAGCAAAAGTCTGCGTCTTGCATCATAATCGGATGTCATATCAAGAACCGCCTTGTCGCCGTTTCTTAAAGCTTCAATGCCGGCATATTGTGATACTGTAGGGGCGCACATTATAATGTACTGATGGATTTTGGTTATCGCCTCTAAAAGATCCTTAGTACCGCAAGCAAAACCAAGTCGCCAACCTGTCATAGCAAAAGCCTTTGAAAAGCCGTTTAAAACAATAGTTTTGTCTCTCATTCCTTCCAGAGAAGCAATTGAAACATGGTCGTTTTGACTGTAATTCAGTTCAGCATAAATTTCGTCGCTTATAATTAATATATCCTTATCACGTAGAACATCAGCAATCTTCTCAAGATCCTCTTTCTCCATGATAGCTCCTGTGGGGTTATTAGGATATCCCATGATAATTGCTTTTGTTTTTGGCGTAATCTTTTCAATGAGTTGCTCCGGTTGTAGCCTGAAGTCATGTTCAGCCGTTGTAGTTATGGGAACAGCCACACCGCCAGCCATTACAACACAAGGCTTGTAAGAAACAAAACAAGGCTCTACAACAAGCACTTCATCCCCTGGATTTAAGATTGCGCGCATGGTAACATCAATTACCTCGCTTGCTCCAACAGAAATCAAAATTTCTGTGTCCTCGTCATAATTAAGTCCAAATTTTCTATTCATGTACTCTGAAATCTCATGTCTTAGCTTAAGCAGGCCGGAGTTAGAGGTATAATGGGTATGCCCTTTCTCAAGGGAATAAATTGCTGCCTCCGTAACGTTCCAAGGCGTATCAAAGTCAGGTTCGCCAACGCCTAAGGAAACAACATCCTCCATTGTCTCTGCAATATCAAAATATTTTCTAATGCCTGACGGTGGAAGATTCTTAATTAAGTCACTAACAAATGATTTATTATTTGATTTTGTCATGGCGATACTATCATCCTTTCGTCAGTCTTTTCTTGTTTTTCTAACACAACACCGTGATCCTTATATTTTTTAAGCACAAAATGTGTAGCGGTTGACAAAATTGATTCAAGAGGTGAAAGTTTGTCTGAAACAAAATGCGCAATCTCTTTAATAGACTTGCCTTCAACAATCACTGTCAAATCAAAACCACCTGACATTAAGTAAACTGCTTTTACTTCCGAAAATTTATAAATTCTTCTGGCAATCCTGTCAAAGCCTTGGTTTCGTTGGGGCGAAACTTTAACTTCGATTAGCGCAGTAACGATTTCTTTCTCAAAATTATCCCAGTTTATTAAAGTTGAATAACCACAAATGACCTGATCTTTTTGTAATTTTTCTATACAGGCTTTTACATTTTCTTCGCTTTCACCGATTAAAACAGAAATTTCTTTAGCCGTTAATCTTGCATCCTTCTCCAATAAATTCAAAATTTTCTCTTCCATAATTATTCCCCTTATTATAGACATCCTAATCTGTAAAAAGTTTTCTGTATTCGGATTTCCACTTGGATATAAACTTTTTTGCGTTTTTACTGCTTTCTTCAACAGGTTTTCCCGATGCCGTTAGCTTTTTTAATTCATTTAAAGCTTCTTTGTTATACTTGTCGATTGCAATTGCATTTTGAATTGCAGAAGTTGCTTTTTCAAATTCTCCGTTTTTTCTGTATAACCTTGCCAATAAAATCCAAGCATCACAATCTTTTGACCAAATACTAAGTAGTTTTAGGGTATATCTAAGTGCATCTTCATGCATATTTGCAGTTTCACAAATCTTAGCACTAAGTAAAAGATAATTTCTTTTGTCTGTTTCCTTAAAAATAAAAGTCAGTTCTTTTGCTTCTTTTAACCTGTTGTTATTAATATAAAAGTTTGCCAGTTCTTTATATGCCTCTTTATCCTTGGCTTTAGATACTGCTTGCTTGTAATACAATTCGGCCGATTTTGTTTCACTCTCTGCTTCTAAAATCTTTGCTTTATATAATTCTGCTTTCCCTGCCGTATCAGCGGATTTAAGCCCTGACAATACCTGACCTGCTTTTTCATACCTGCCCATACCTATGTATAATGCCGTTAAATTAAGACAGATATTTTTGTTTTCAGGGTCAATATTAAGTGCCTTTAAAAAAATGCCTTCGGCTTCCCGAAAGCGCCTTAGTCTTGTAAGGGCAATACCCAAATTATTATAAACAGTATGGTTTAGAACATGTGTACTTGCCTCGTTATAGTGGTTAATGGCTTTTTGATAATCTTCCTTTAATAATGCCTCGTCGCCGGCAGCTTTTTCTTGCTTAAAAATAAGATCCTTTTCCCAGTTAACAATTTCATTACTTAGTTCTTCCAGTTCTGTTTCTGTAAATAAATTTTCTATCCTTAAAAAATTAATATACTTTTCCGAAACACTCCTTTCAGTCTTATTAATTTCACACATTCTACAAGCAATTTGTTCCAGCTTTAATATTGAAAAAACCCACTCCTCAAGCCTTCCACTAATAAAATCATCAATGGAAGCTCTCCAGTAATGGTATGCATGAAACATTAGTTCTTCAAAGGAGAAAACTTTGATCCCTGTTTCATGGAAGCGGTAAGGTTCGGATATTTCAAAGGGACCAATACTGATTCTCAATACAGACAAAGCTCTCTCCTCCTTTATTTTATAGAGGTTGCTTTGGTATAGAACACCAAAGCAACACTTAGGCAATTCCTCATTATTTGAATAAAAGGAGGAATTGCTATACTACAGTCTTACAAGTTCGGAAATGCTGATTGCAATATTATCAAGTATATCATAAAACTTGTCGTTTAAGTCGTAATATTTTCCGTCAGGAACGGTTAAAGGCTCATAAGCTTCAGTGCTGTCCTTGTCCCTTCTTGCAACGACAAAGGTGGTAACCCCATAGGTATTTAATAATTCACAAACCTGCATGACAGATTTTCCCGATGCAGTAGGAACATGAGGAGGAGCATCGGTTATTAATATAAATATATTTCTGTCTTCACTGGATATTTTTGATTTCTTTAATAACTCAATACCGGTTTCAAGAGCATCCAATGAAGATTCCGGAATGTCGCCTCCGTATGTTCTGGGTACATTTTTAACTTGTTTCTGGAACTTGGCAATGTCTTTTGTAAAGCCATAGACACTGGGCTTTTCTTTTTCACCTAGATCACCAAATCCAATAAGCCCTAGACTAAATTCTGCGCCCCTGCTATCCAGTATATCAGAAAACTCAATTGCCCTGTCCTTGACACCATTTATATAGGTGTCCATGCTGCCTGTTGTGTCTATTAAGAAAATTATATTTATATTTTTAGGAGTTGATTCCTTGTGGACAATTGGTTCAGGTATAGATTTTGACCTGTCGAATTTGGCTTTTTCAATATTATTAGTATTAAGATCTTTCACATAAACTTCGAACAGATTGTTTTTGTCAATGGCATAAGTGATTTCAATTTGTGTTGTACCCTGCAAACCCTTTAGAAAAACCGATCCGATATAGGTACGTTCATGTTCCTTGCCCTGATCCCACTGAAAAACATTAACGCCTACAGCCCCTGCGCCGGGGGTGTTAGCAAAATTTGAATCCGCAAACCTTCCAGGTATGGGGCTTCCCATTGGTATTATAGGAATAAGGCTTCTCTCCATAGTCTTAATATCCGTTATTGCTTCTGTTCCGAAAACATGTCTTGTAATTTGCCCAATCTTAACATTGCTTGCTGGCAAATGAATAAGGTAATTATATATCGCTGCACCCATTGCTACGCTTTTAGCAGGGTCTGTAGCTCTATATGGCTCTTTAATATAGCCTGCAACCATTCTCTTAACCATGGGCACTAATGTTGAACCGCCAACCATTATGACCTTTGATATTTCATCAGCAGCCTTTCCGGCACGCTTTAAGGCTTCATCTATAACTTCACGGCTTTTTTCAACATATTTCCTAATTAATGCTTCAAACTCTTCTCTTGATATTTCAGCTGAAAGATTTTTAGGCACTCCCTTATCGATAAACAGAGGTTGAATTCTAATTGCTGCCTTATTTGTTCCTGAAAGTTTTTTCTTTGTTTGTTCGGCTTCATGTTTGAGCTTTTGAGTTACTCTTTGTTTCTCGCTTTCTTCAAGCTCGTCTAGGTCTACGCCTGTCTGTTCTTTGACCTTTTCTTTCATCCATAAAATAAGTTCATTATCAAAGTCGTCGCCCCCAAGGTTCATGTCACCAACGTCAGACAGTTCCTGGAATACTTCTTGTCCATTTTCGTCTTTTGAAACGGAAAGCACACAAGCATCGAATGTACCTCCACCTAGGTCATAAACCAACAATGTTTGGGCATAACCTTGCTTAAAACCATATTCAATTGCTGCTGCAAGAGGTTCTGAAAGGAGATGCACCTGTTTAAAGCCTGCAATTTCACCTGCTTTTTGTGTTGCAAATATCTGTCTGTCGTTAAAATAAGCAGGGTGAGTTATGACTACTTCTTGGAATTCTTCGCCAGACTGTTCCTCCGCAAGGTTTTTAAGTTTCTTTAAAATCTCTGAACTGATTTCTTCTGGCAGTTTATTAACCTCTCCTGTTTTGATAGGTTCGTCACTGCCCATTTGTCTTTTAATAGAAATAAACGTGTTTTCAGGATAGATGATAGCGCCTGCTTTTGCATCTGAACCGACGATTACACCTTCTTCACCGAAATAAACAGCTGACGGCAAAATTTCGTCGGCACCGTCTATTTTAACCGTTTCTATGGCATCGGTCTTGTCGTTGTAGATAACGGCAACGGAATTTGTAGTGCCTAAGTCAATGCCTAAAAAACTCATATAATATCGCCCTCCATAACGGTTTTGTAAAATCTATCGGGATCAAATGCAACCTTAAACCCTGACGGCGGATACCCTTCTCCGCCTCCTAAATCTTCTATCAGTCCTTTAACCAGACCGCCTTCTTCAATAGTCCAGATTGTAATTGCCAGTCTTGTTTTCCCCGGGGGACGCATAGGCAGACCGGAAATAAAAACTTCGCCGATTAGCTTACAATCCTCAATTTTATCTTCTTTGTCTATTCGCTCAAGAATGGTAAGGTTAAAATGTGTCATGTCCTCGGGACTATCCCCTGATAAAGTAAAAACTCTGGTTTTTCTTGCAAGTGAATAAGGAGTGCCCCTTTTAATCATTGAATAGAAGGTTTTGCCTTTGTTTGAATCCAGTTCAAGGCCTATGTCATGAGGTACGGTAACTTCAAACTCCACTGCGGTTTTTTCTGAAAACATTTCAGGATGTGATAAAAGTCCCATTTTCATTGCTGCGTAATAAGTTGCACCGATCGAAATATCCAATGCAGGTCTCTCTGATGTATAAATCTTGTTTTCATCATTAAAAATTGTTGACAGCATGTCCTTTACCCAAGGCATTTGAGAAGAACCGCCTTCCAGAAGAACCCTGTCAATCTCGTCTGGTCTAACAGCGCCCGTATATGCTTCTCTAAGGGTTTTTGCAACCAGATTGCTTGTTTTGTCAATAAATTTTTCGATCAGTGATTCAAATTGGTCCCTTGTTAACTGCTCAACAAAGGGCGGTATACAAAAAGTAAAAGGAATTCGGAAAGTTTTGATTCCAGACAGACGCTCTTTAGCTTCCCTTGCCCTCACAGTCAATTCCACCTGATTTTCAGGGGATATTTGGTCTTTTTCCTGACCGGTCTTGTCCTTTATATAACCATAACATGCATCGATTAAAGCTTCATCAACATTGTCGCCACCGTGGTAGGCTTCTCCGCCTTCGGAAATAACCTGCAATCGAATCAAATCCTCATTCTTTTCTGTTACATGGAACAGGGTTATGTCCAATGTTCCACCGCCAAAATCAAACACCAATATTTTCTCGTCCTCATTAAGCTGGCGTCTGAAATTATAGGCAAGAGCGGCTGCCTTTGGTTCTTCTATAAGGCATATTAATTTATCTGTAAGCCCTGCAATTTCACAGGCACGCATAGTCGCCTTTTTAGCTGCGTCGTCAAAGTCATAAGGCACAGAAACCACACAGCCTATAATCTCACAGTTTGGGTTCATGTTATGACAGTGTGCAATAAGTTCCATTATAATTTTTGCGGACAATTCTTCAGGAAGATATTCACATCCCCCAAGCTCAATCTTTTCATTGGTACCCATTTTTCGTTTAATAGACCTTACTGTTGTTTCCGGATAAATCTTGATTGAGCGGTAAGCTTCTTCGCCCACAACCCATTCACCTTCATAAGCGCCCTCGCTGTCTTCGGGTCTATATTGAACAACAGAAGGAAGGGGGATTTTACCAAAGCCGTTTGAAATATCAATTGGCTCTGGTCTTTTGTCCATGTTATTCCAATAACTAACAATTGAATTGGTAGTACCCAAGTCAATGCCTAAGATATACCAATCTTCTGACATTTTTCCGGTTTTTTCAATTTTTTTCTTATAATCTGCCCAAGTTAAAGTACTAGTAGAAGCCATGGTCATCCTTATCACCTCAACATATGCCATCTAACATGAAAGTTTTTTCCATACTGTATACAGTTTTGGGGTATAACTCACCAAAACCAAAATCACTTATTTCAACTTTCAATTCCCCATATGCTATAAAATACATTGAAATATTTAATCTTATAGTACCTTTAGGTCTTTTTTCTAGTTCTTCTAACACAACTTCAAATAATCTTATAATATCACCGTTTTCGTTTTTCCTGTAAAACGAAATGGAAGGGGTATGCTCATTTTCCTCAAGCAAAGTTAAAACCTTTGAGCCGTTATTTTTTTGCCAGCTTTCGCCCTTAAATATAAAGGGTACAAAGATCGTATTTGTTCCTTCCCTTGCATAAACACCGTAATCGTTTTTAAGGATTGAATCAGATTCATCCTTACGGACTATACCAGAGTTTAAACCTAATAAATTTGCTGACCACAATACAGCGCCTTTAGACAGCGCAGAAATGCTTTTTGGGTAAATAAATACCTTAGCATCTTTAAATTCATCTTTAACATGCTGAACTGCCCATTTATACTCAAATCCTCCGCCTAGGCAAATTACGGTATTTATGGGAGTAGTGTCCTTTTTATTAATTTTTTTATTAAATCTATCCTTTAACCCACCAATAACTCTGCTTAAGTTTTGTGTATAGTTTTCAACCATGCCTGCTTTTAGCTCTGGTGTAATATCTTTCTTAAATGGCGGAAAAGCAAAGTTAAAATAAAGGGTAGATTTTCTTGTAATGTCTCTTAGTAATTCAGAGTTTTGATAGATGAATGCATTGAGCTGATTTTTTTCATCTTCAGAGAAAATGGAAGGGGGAATACCTTTTTGAATTATATCCCTTTCTTCTAAGTATAACTGGGATATAAGCCTATGTATATCCTGTTCCGATTTTCTAAGGCCATATTTATTATGATCAATACTAAGTAATTTTTGTATTCGGCAATCGTCCAAGACATTGAATATGCCGCCCCTTATTGATTCATAACCAAAATCAAGTAAAAGTACATAGCCGTTATTAATAGAATTTTCAGATGCATGATAAGAAATTGCTGCTTCTGAATGGGATATAAATGAAAGAAATTGTTTTTCAAAGCCGGCACAGGAAAAAGCTGTTTTAAGTTCAGCCATTGCTTCCATACTTAAATTGTCAGGAACAGAACAAACAATGCCTTTTATTCTTGCGCTGGGGCTAATGTTCTTAGAATAGCCTGTTAGCTCCCATAAGTATTTCCCCAAAATAGCAGAAAAGGGCATTTTTTCTGCCCCTATTTCCATAAAACGGTTTCTTCCAAGTATATTTATAAAATCTGTCACCACAATGTCTTTAAAATAACCGCTGTTTAATATGGCGCAATCTCCGAATACCCATTCTTCAGAGTCAAACAAATACTGAACAGCACTGGGTAACGAAGATTTGCCATAGCCTCCTGAAACGTCAATCAAAACCGGCTTTTTTATTTTCCAGTCATAAAAAGAAATTGAGGAGGAGTAATTACCTATATCAAGACCAAGAATAAACTCTGATTCCTCCAAAAGTTCTTTTTCAGAGAGTGTATATCCATTACTCATATGATTACGCCTCTATTCACGCATGATAGGGGTGTAGTTAATGCCTTTAATATATGTTAATGCTGCACCACATGCTGTTGCAAACTCGGAATTGTTAGGTATTATATAGTTTAGCTGAAACAGATCTGAAAGAGCGTTAATGGTTGCTTTTCCATGCTCAACTGTTGAGAGTTTACCCGTAAGGACAACATCCTTAACCTTCAGGTTGGAGGCTGCAAAGCTTGACATTACACCAATATTCTCAAAAACCATATTAATCAGACCTAAGGCTATGTCAGAATATGTTGCAAGGTCGCTTAATTTCCCAAAGTTAGATGCAGTTGCATAGTCAGGAAGGTGATGATCGCCTGGTGATAGTATATCACCTATTGTAAGGTTTACTTTTGAGAGATCACCCTCCGAAGCAAGCTCTGTTATATTTTCCATTAGCCTGATGCCCATAAGCCTGTGAGCCAGTCCAAGGATAGTGCCGCCGCCAACACCGCTGCCCCCTAGATGGGTCATTTGTTCATCAATTGCAGCAACAAACGCAGTACCCGTGCCCATAGACACTACAACAGCTCTTTTAATACCTGTTAGATATTGGCCACCAAGGCCTATGCAGATAAATTCGTCAACCTTCCCGGTTGGTATGCCAAATATAAGGTCGTTCACAAAGGAAGAGCCTATTCCCGTTACCATAATCTTTTTAATATCTGGAAGGGTCAAGTTGTTTTCCGTAGTAAACTTACCAAAAGCTCCATACAGGGACGCTAAAGGATCACTGGCTCTTATTAGGATAGGTTTTAACATTTTATTATCTGTCTCTTCAAAGCCTACAATCTTAGTTGCACTTCCGCCAATATCTATACCTACAATTACCGACATTAATTACACTCCAATTCATCATTTTGCGGCAATAATATTGGCTCTTAATACTACATTATCGCCATATTTGTAACCGCTATTCATTAGTTTAATTACTTGTCCCTTTGCAAGGTTTTCATCTTTTTCAGCCATTAACACTTCGTGTTCTCTTCCGTCAAACCAATCACCTCTTAAAGGTGCTATTGTTTTTATATTATAAATAGCAAGTAGATTAATAAGTTTACGGGTTGCCTCGTCGAATTCTTTTACATAATCCGCAATAACTTTACCCTCACTGTTTTTGAGCCTGAGAACGGAATAATTAACAATCTCTTCAAATGTTGATATTTCAAACAGCAGGCGATTCTTTAAGTAATCATTCATTTTTGCTTCAAGTCGCTTGCCTATGCCTTCAACTTTTTTTGATCTGTGGAGCTTTAGCTCACCAGCTTCGTCCACCGGATAAATTTTTGGAAAGAAGATGTCTGGTTTATAGTTCATATGTTCGTCTGCGCCGTCAGTAAGTAAATCAATCCAATGTTCTTTTGATTCGCTTATTATAAAGTCAATATCTGATTCAGTAACAGGCGCAAGTGTTTTATTGAGGTTATCAGCCTCTATGTTAATTTCTTCTTCAAATATTTTTGTGTTTTCTTCAAAGCTTTCGTACTTGATTAAAATTGTTTCTTGGATGCCTTTTATTATTGGGAATACTATTTCGTTTTCTATAAAATTTCTATTGTCATTATAATATTTTATAAGCCTATACAAAATAGGTTTGATGTCGTTAGAAAGAGTCAAAAGTTCATTTGATTTAAACAAATTTGTAATAGCAGTGTTTTTAGTCTGCTCATCAACTTCAATAATCCTTAGGGTTTCGTTTATAATAAAAGTATTAAAGCTGGAATTAAAATCTTTATTAGCCATAATCCAATCAATGAGCAGTTCTTCATCCTCATAGGGCATAACACCTTTTTGTTTAATAAAGTTTGTATATGCCTTCTTTTTTTCCACCTTAAACAGCCTAAAAAAATCTTTTTGTGACAATAAATAACGTTTGTGAGTATTTGAACCTATATTTTTAAAGTGATTCATTAGCTCGTTTATGTCTTTGCCCAGAAATTGATAGGCTTCACGAAAAACAGTTAGAACCTGTTGCACAGACTGCTCTTCAGATTTTGAAACTAGTCTTTGCCTAATCTGAAATTCAAGAGCTTCAATCTGTATTTTTATAATGGAAGTCAAGTTTTCGGTTTCATACTTAAGCAAGTCAAAATAAAGTCCTGCAACCTTCCGCTGCTGCAAGTTGTTAATTCGTGATGAACAGCTCATAATAGCCTTCTCATAAACATTGAATATATAACCGCCCAGTAGATTCATTGTTTTTTCAAAGACATTTCCGGACATTAAAACATATCCTTCAAAGCTATGTTCTTCCTTAAAGGACATGAAAAGTTTACGCATTTCTTTCTTATTAAGCAGCCATTGCTTTTCGTTTTCCCGGTTATTAAAACTGTTTAGCTGTTTGTCAACATCCTTAATAATCTCGTTAAGGATATTAAATTTTTCTTGTTCTATAGGATTTTCAGCATTATTCACAGTGGAGGAATCAAAGCTAGATTTTTGAAGTTCTTCAAACTGTTTAATTTGAGAAGAAACAACCATTACGATTCCGTCCATTATCTTAATTATCATTTTGTCTGAAAGAAATTCTTTATTCTTTTCATAAATGTCCAATGCCTTATAATAATATCCAATTATGTCCCTATAATATTCAAACAGTTTTTCATCGTGGGTTGAAATTAAATTTGCATCTTCTACAAAGTCTAGCACCAGATCGTTTATAACTCGGCATATTTCGCTTAAACATTCGTCTTGAATTTTGAAAATATACATATCCAGTGCCTTGATTGTTTTGCCCCATAAAGCGGTTACGGAGGATTCTTTATCGGATTTTTTCGGCATTTTAACCTCCTCATTCCGGCAAATCACGCCATAAGCTTATTAGAGCCTTGAAATCTTAAAAGGCTCTTATATCTGTTTAGGCCCAAAACGGACATAAACACGCACTCTGCGCCACTGGTTTCGATTTGCTACACTAGTGTGGCAGGGCGCGCATAATTCAACTTGGAAATCATTTTACGAAACAAGTTTGCTATAGCCGATTTCCAATGGAATTAGATATATATATCATATACATATCTACAGCTAAAATCAAGAGTATAACTCATCAACTGAAAGCTCTGTTATAACACCACTTTCAGAAAGACTGCTTGCAGTAACTTTAAGCATATTATCCTGTCCCACCGAAAATATTACCTTAACCTTTTCCTTACCCCTAGGCCCTGATGGAATACCTTTTAGGCTGGTTCCGGCAAGCCTTTTCATGCCTTTTTGATTAACATATAAGGCGTCCTTAATATCTACCTCAGGCATGGTGTTTTCGTAAACCACAATTGCCATACTGGTAATATTATCTGTATTTGTTGCAAGTTCTTCTTTTGCCTCGATTGTTAAGCCTTCTCTTGGTATCTCAATGCCTTTTGAAACAATTTCCATAAACCTGCGACCTGCAAGCTCAAGACCCAGCGGATGAATAGTTCTTTCATGAACAACAGGACCTTTAACCGTCGGCATCATAATCATGTTGCAATAGATTGCTGCTCCTTGTGAAATTGACAGAGCCGGGCTAATCTTTGATTTAAAGGATTCTTTGCCAAATGCTTCTTTAATCTTTTCAGAAACCCTAAAAAGAGAAGAGCTTCCGCCTACAAGGAAAATTTCGTCAATATCACCTGCAGCAAGGGAGGCAGATTCAAGGCAATTTTTAACACATGTAATGCTTTCGTCTATAATATCCTCTGCTGTCTTATTTTTGAATTTATCAAATATATAATCAGGGTCTCCCAGTTCATTGATTCTTTTGTGAGTAAGAAAATCGTCTCTGGTAATCTCCATATTAATATTTACGATCTTGGGTTCTTGTAAAAAAGGAGATAAAGTTATTTTTGCGCTTTTGGCAGAAGATAGTCTCTCTTTTGTAAGGTTTGCAATCTGCTGCATACGCACGATTGCATTCTTTTTATGTCTTTTTGAAACGCCGTCATCAGCGTCCAGATCAAAAAGGTTTATAGAATCGTCAGTTGCTTTTTTAAATTCTTCATAAATCATATCCATAACTATCTTGTCAAGATCATTTCCACCAAGACAATTATCACCGTAAGAACTTAATATAGAAATATTAGGCTCGTTATCCTGATCCGTTTTAATTTGAAGGATACATGCGTCAAATGTACCGCCGCCAAAATCATAGACCAATACAGTTTTATCCTTACGTTCGTTTATAGCGTATGAGACAGCAGCAGCAGCAGGCTCTAGCCTTAGATATACGTTATTTTCGTCAAAGCCAGCAATGGTTGCAGCTTCTTTTGTCATTTTTTTCTGTTTATCCGTTGAATTTGCAGGCACTGTTATAACGCAGCCCGTAAACTCACCAGCAAGGTTAAGTTCTTCTTGAATGTATTCATCAGCCTTTTGTTTTAGATAAGCAATTATTTCACCGGCGATTTGTGGCGGTGAAAACTCATAATCCTTTTCATCCACAATAATCTTAATTTTTTCATCAGAATCTAAAATACGTTTTATTGATAAGACCGTACTTTCAGGATAAATGACTGCGGCTTCTTTTGCCTGAAACCCAAAGATTTTTATTAATTTATTCTCGTCTTCAGGGTCTTTTTCAAATTGTATAGCCGTTGGAAATATGTTACTTCCGTCAATTTGAATTGTTTTGGCTTCCCCCTTTTTAAAATCATACACTGAAATAACAGAGTTTGTTGTGCCAAAATCAATCCCCAAGAACATTCCCTTTTCCATATCCAGTCCTAGCGTGCCCATACCGTTATTCCTCCTCACACTGCATACATCCCACGGGTGTGCAAAACTTAAGTCTAAGAACCTGTTTAATATCTTAGTCCAGAAAAACGTCAGATATTAAACAGGATCTAGTGTATTAATGATAACCGAAAGAAGTCAGATGTTATTCAGGTACTGCTGAATTCATGATATAATTATACGCCCAATGATCTTTTGGCACGTCAACGAAATCTATCTCTCCTAGGGGCGTTAAATCACGTTTTTCCGCCGATGCAAATAACTTACATAATTCGGCTCTTGTTACAATTTCGGTTGGTCTAAATGTCCCGTCAGGATATCCGCTCATAACACTTAGTCCGTTTAATGCCTTTGCATATCCTTCTGCCCAGTGTCCCTGCAAGTCACTAAAGCTAATATCTGTAGACCCTGCCATACTGCCGTTGAAATACATTGTATAAAGTATATTAGCAATCTCTGCTCTGGTTACTATTTTAAAAGGTCTGAAAGTATTATCCTCAAAGCCTTTCATATATTTGTTTTTATAAACATATTTAATAGCAGGAGTAATCTCATTTTCTGGAATGTCATTAAAATACAAATATAATGCTGGTAATTCCGGCTCGCCTTTTAGCCTGTATATGATGTTTGCAAGTTCAACCCTCGTAACACCTTTTTGAGGATAGAACATTCTATCAAGGCCACTTTGCATATATGGTTTTAATTCTACAGGCTTATTTGGTTCTGTAGTAGGTTTGTTTTGATCCGTTGGTTGGTTTTCTGTTTTAGCATTGCCTTGTGTTTCAAAAGTAAAGACTGTACCATATGAAGGGGTATTGTCTACAATGAGATATGGCGCTGCATAATACTTTGTACCAGGCTCAAGATCAGTTATTTTTGCCTGTAGTACTCCTCTTAACAATGGCTGAGAATCAGCCTTATCAAGAGTTAGTGATTGATTTGTTTTAGAATAAACAATTCCTCTTTCAGAATTAACAGGTGGTTCCGTGGCAAATCCAACGGTGATAGAAGCTGTTGTATCGGTAACACTTATAGATTTAGCAAAGGAGTTGTTTTTGTTTGCATTTACGCTTGGAACGGTAACCACATTGTTAGCTCTAACAAATTCATAAGACTCCTCATACGATATGACTTTCTCTTTACCTTCTTGCATATAATAGACAACTGCCCTAATCTGATAGGTTTTTCCTTCTCTTGCCGTTGTAGTTGCACTCATGGAACTGGACTTTACTAACGCACTTGACGTGGTTCTTTTACCGTCAATTTCAAAATATGAACTATTTGTCGGTTTTGTATTTGATGCTGTATAAAATGCTTCAAGCTTTAATTGATTCTTATTTGGCAAAGGTGTTATTTTCAAACTGTTTATTTTAAGTTCAGGGTCTTGTGATAGTGTTTTGAAAGAACCTTTTACATCAGCAGAATGAACATAGGTTTTTGATTCATCGTACTTTAGTTTTATGACATAATCATAGTTCTTGTTTGGTTCAAGGTTATTGAATTTAATAATAATCTCTTCGTCGTTTAAAGTCTCTGTGGTAACATCCCCGTAAGGCGCTATATAACTTTCTGTAGACACTTCTTTAAATTTTAAGTTGAAATGGCTCTTGTCACTAAACTTAATTCGTAACTTTGCATAGTCCTTTCTAATTTCAAATGCCTCCGACGTAATGTCCGTTTGCCCATATGCAATGAACGGAAAAGACATCAGGAGCAATGCTGTAATTACTATAAAATGAAAAATACCTTTAAGATTTTGATTTTTATACATATGCTACTCCTTTCGGTAAAATAGCCTAATTTAATAGTCTGAATTTTTAAATCGTTATGAGGCATTAATGAGTATAACTCACGTTATTTTAGCATATATTCTTTGTTTTTGCTATACTCTGTCATAATAAACCCTCAAATTTAATAACTATTCTATATTCATCCAATTATTCTAAACCTTTTCATTTAAAATTATGCGCATGGTGGCTATTATAACTTCTAATAATAATTGACATTATGAGCTTTTGAGTATATCATCATAACATGTTTAAAAATTTTAAAGGAGTGTTTTTTTAATGAACAGAAGTATAAAGCTCTATCATTTAACTTTATCAGCTGTTTTATGTGCTATTGGGATTGTAATCCCTTGTTTTTCACCGATTAAAATATTAATTGAACCAGCGTCATTCACGCTTGCAAGTCATGTGGCAATCTTTATTGCAATGTTCATTTCACCGGCTGTTGCTATATCCGTTACAATTGGAACTACTCTAGGATTTTTCCTTGCAGGTTTCCCAATTGTAGTAGTACTTAGAGCAGCATCTCAAATCATTTTTGCAGGCGTTGGAGCATACATAATTAAGACCAAACCAGAAATAACAGAAACCAGATCCGGCTCGTTTGTTTTTTCAGCAGGAATGGCATTAATCCATGCTATTGGAGAAATATTGGTTGTAATTCCGTTCTACTTTGGAAACGGACTTGGTGGAAAGTATTACGAAAACGGCTTTGTTTATTCTGTATTACTGCTTGTTGGCATAGGCACAGTTATTCATAGTTTGATTGATTTTGAAATATCATATTATCTATGGAAGCCTGTTAAAAAATCAATTGCCGTAAACTAATTTAACAATAAAAGATAGTGTTAGCTTATCTCACATTTGAGATAAGCTAATTTTTTATGCCTTTTTTCTTAGATTCTTAATTAGCAAGGTTATACTGTTATCAGGATTTTCTGTAATCTCAAATATTTCATTGTCATCCACAAGGGATGTGGGAAACTTTATTTCAATTCCGTTTTCTGCCTTAAATGTTTGATTTCCAAACTGCTGTTTAGTGAACCCAGTGCCTAATTGAACTTCACTTTTAATCCCTAATTCCCTTACTTGTTGAATAAATTCCTTCTTAGCCTCCTGGTTATCCGTGAAAATGTTTGCAGCAACGTTATCTACATCAATAAAACCGTCATTGTCAACTTCTTCAACAAGAGCACCCTTTATTTTTGCTTCAAAAAAAGGACTTCCGTCAAAGAATTTTTCAGTAACCATCTGTGTAGCTTCATTTATTGCCTCAACAGCTTCTTTTTTAGAAATTTCAGTTTCACATTCAAGAAACAACCTGGAAAAATAGTAATCATGTCCATCTTTTAGGCTGTGGGCTTTTTCGATTAATTTGATACTATTTGGATTGTACTTAATAATACAAGCTTCATCAACCTTACCGCCGTCAAGGGGCAGCACGCCATTATAAATTACAATTTGATTATCAGTTTTGTCCTCGCCTAAGATTATCTTATGGGTATAACATTCCTTGCAGTTTAGCTTTATAATTGCTATGTAGTCTTCTTTCTTATCTGTAAACTGTGCAATAATAATGTCGCCTTGAGGTATATTGGCATTTTCTTTTAAAATTTCGTCCAATCCGGCACAGATCTTATGGGCAAACTCTTTAAAAAATATTTCACCGTTTATAAACTGTTCAACAATAGCCAGAGCCTTTGATTCTGGTAGAAAATATGCGTCTTTTCCTCTCTTGTCACTGAAAAGACGTTTTATATGCTTGGTTAGAAATGTCTCGCAAATTTCGCTGTTAATATCAAGCTCTTCTTCAGAAAAAACAGAACCGTTTCCGTCGTTATTCAAAATATGCAGGATTGCGTTGTTTATAAGAATTGCCATTAGGTTTTCTCCTTAGTTTAAATTTAATATAGGCTATCAAAATAGGTTTAAATACCATTTATATTTTACCACCTAAGCGTATCTCTTTCAACTGTTATAGCTTTATGCCCTAGCAAACATTTTATAAGGACTGGTATTGCAATAAGGAAATTTGAAATGTATAATTAATAGGATGTGGAAAAGGAGGTAATCATGTTTAAAGTTGAGTTTGACGCAATGGCAAGCGTTACTAAGTTAAAAGTTAATCTTCTTGATAAAAATCCAATGGGGTATTTTCTTGCTTCCTTTCTGGCAGGTATTTACATAGGACTTGGAATATTATTTATATATTGTTTGGGCGCCAGTATAATAAAAGAGCCGTATGTTAGGATTCTGATGAGTGCAGCATTTAGCATTGCTCTTAGCTTGGTCATATTTGCAGGAGGCGAATTGTTTACAGGTAATGCTATGGTGGTTTCAGCAGGATTACTAAACAGAACATCCACTTTACCTAAGATACTCAAAATGATGCTTGTATGTTATTTGGGAAACTGGCTGGGTTCAATTTTTATTTCGGTTGTATTTTGGGCTACAGGACTTTTAAATGGAGATATAATATCCCTTATTGGAACAGCATCATTGTCAAAAACCTCTCTAACCGTAGAGCAATTGTTTTTCAGAGGTGTGTTGTGTAATCTTTTGGTTTGTCTGGCAATTTGGTGTAGTTTCAAAAATAAAAGCGAGAGTGCAAAACTTATAATGATTTTCTGGTGCGTATTTGCATTTAATATGATGAAGCTTGAGCATAGCATTGCAAACATGGCTTTGCTTACGCTTGCATTACTTACACCCATAGAATCATCAATAACTATTTACGGATATTTCTATAACATTCTTTGGGTATCATTAGGGAACCTTACAGGAGCGGTGTTACTTCTTACATTGCCTTACTATTTAATTTCTGCGGACAAGCAGTAGCCTATTTTGGTTTTGCAGCTCTGATAGGCTCAATTAGCCTTAAAAAGGGATATGGATTTATCCAGAACTCCTCACTAGTGATATTGGTATTAATTTGTATACCCACATGCAAATGAACAGGGAAATTGCCAACTGTGCCCTCCACAGTACTATACCCAGTATCCCCCATATAACCTAAATGAGTTCCTGCAGTAATTTTCATACCCTTGTCAAGTCCTTGAGCATAGCTTGACAAATGTGCATAATAATAATAACCACCGTTTTCCGATCGCACACCAACACGATATCCGCCTTTTTCGTTCCAGCCTATGTTTTCAATTACTCCGTCTGTCATGCTAACGATGGGAATTCTTCCCCGAATATTTTCACGATCTTCTATGTCGCAGCCTAAATGCGGTCTGTTACCGCCATACTCCCTAGGGCTGCCATAGCTGTCACCATATATATATGAGTCATTGTCCTCTGCATTATAACCTTCCGGTATTGGAAAGTACTTCAAATCATTTATAGGTATTTTTAGAATATTATAGTAGGTATTAAGCACATTAAAATCATATTTCTCTTTTATACTATCAAAATTTGCAAAGAAGTTCCTTTCTAGTTGCTCAATGGTCATAGGAGCAATTTTTTCAGGGAAAAAATTGTTTTCAACACAAAAAACATTTAAAACTTCAACAAAGTCTAACTTCTTATCATTTGAAATGTTCTGAATATCAATCATAGTTCTAATTGGGACCCTGAAAGCGGCAACATCCATTTCGTTTATGCTTTCTAATTCAGAGCTGAAAAACATGGCCTTCAAAACAAAGAAAATAAACAAAACACTGGCTAGTACTAACCCCGGTTTTATAAGCTCCCCTAAATTTATCATATTTCTGCGTCTTCGGCGCCATCTTAGTCTCATATAACTCTCTCCTATACTGCTTTGGGATTTTGGAAAAATTGCTATATATAATATCTTTATGGTTTTTTGTCTATAATTAGACTTCTTTGGAAATCATAATTATAAATTTACTGATTGGCTATAGGTCTATTCTGAAAAAGGTGATTAAATCAAGGAAAATGCTTGCTAACAAGGTAATCATGTGATATACTACCTTCCGTATTTAAATTTAACTCTCACGCCTTTATGTTTGTGGTGCGCTATTTGGCGTTTATCCTTAAAAGGCGGCGGTTTAACCACAGGAGGTAATATCATGAATGTAGTATCTATGAAACAGCTTTTGGAAGCAGGGGTTCACTTTGGACACCAAACAAGACGTTGGAACCCAAAAATGGCAGAGTATATCTTTGCTGAAAGAAACGGTATTTATATTATTGACTTGCAAAAAACAGTTAAGAAAATTGACGAAGCCTACAATGCAGTTAAAGACGCAATTGAAGGCGGCGGCAGAATTCTTTTTGTAGGCACAAAGAAACAAGCTCAAAGCTCAATCAAAGAAGAGGCTGAACGCTGCGAAATGTATTTCGTAAACCAAAGATGGCTTGGCGGTATGCTTACAAACTTCAAAACAATTAAAACAAGAATTGCTAGACTTAAAGTACTTGAAAAGATGAAAGAAGACGGAACGTTTGAAGTACTTCCTAAAAAAGAAGTCGCTAAACTTATGAACGAAATGGAAAAGCTTGAGAAAAATCTTGGCGGTATCAAAAACATGACCGAGATTCCTGATATTATTTTTATCGTTGATCCAAGAAAAGAAAGAATTGCTATTCAGGAAGCAAGATCACTTGGTATTCCTATTGTAGCAATTGTTGATACAAATTGTGACCCTGAAGAAGTTGATCATGTTATTCCTGGTAATGACGATGCTATCAGAAGCGTTAAACTTATTGCTTCAAAGCTTGCTGATGCTGTGCTTTTAGCAAGACAAGGAGAGCAGATTGATCAGGGTGAAGCTGCTGAACCTGTTGTAGAAGCAGTTAGTACACAAGAATAATCCTTGTATAGAATTAATAGATATTAACTTGGACTTGGAGGTATTTAAATGGCAGTTACGTCTGCAATGATAAAAGAACTTAGAGAAAAAACCGGCGTTGGTATGATGGATTGTAAAAAAGCGCTAATAGAAACTGACGGCGATATGGAAAAAGCAGTTGTTTATCTTAGAGAAAAAGGTCTTGCTTCAGCATCCGCAAGAGCTGATAAAATTGCATCTGAAGGACTTGTTCTTTCTTATGTAACAGAAGATAACAAAAATGCTGCTATTGTTGAGGTTAACTCTGAAACAGATTTCGTTGCTAAAAACCAAGACTTTAGAGGATTTGTTTCTCAGGTTGCGAAGCAAGCGGCAACAACCACAGCTTCTGACCTTGATTCATTTTTAAATGATAAATGGGAGCTTGATCCTTCCTTTACTATCTCTGATGCATTAAAAGATAAGATTGCAGTTATTGGTGAAAACCTTCAAATCAGAAGATTTGCTAAAATCACCAAAAGTCAGCCTGGAGCACTTACAACTTATATCCACGGCGAAGGCAAGATTGCAGTACTTGTTGAGCTTGCGTGTGAAAAAGAAGATCCTGCGTTAATGGAATTAGGAAAGAACGTTGCAATGCAAATTGCAGCGCTTAATGCGAAATTCATTTCAAGGGAATATGTAGATCCTGCATTCCTTGAAGAAGAGAAGAACATTCTTAAGACACAGGCGATGAACGATGAAAAGAACAAGAACAAACCTGAAAACATCATTGAAAAGATGATTGAAGGTCGTCTTAATAAAGAACTTAAAGAATTGTGTCTGGTTGATCAGGAATACTTCAAGAATTCAGATCAAACCGTAGGTCAATATATCGAAGCCGTTGCAAAAGAAGTTGGTTGCCCAATCAAAATTTTGAGCTACACTCGTTTTGAAACAGGAGAAGGTATTGAAAAGAAAGTTGAAAACTTTGCTGATGAGGTTTCAAAGGCAATGCAATAATTGAAAATCAAAACAGGGCAATCGCTAAAGCGAAAGCCCTGTTTTTTAGTTTATAATAATCCTTCTATTGTAACTCCAACCGGACAATGATCAGAGCCTAAAACCTCGGCATAAATGGTTGCTTCTTTTATGTCAGATTCAATATCCTTAGACACAATGAAATAATCAATACGCCAACCGGCATTATTTGTCCGTGCCTTCCTAAAATAAGACCACCAAGTATATGCGCCTTCTTTGTCTGGATATAGATATCTGAAAGTATCTGTAAAACCGCTATCTAACAGAGCAGACATTTTCCCTCGTTCTTCATCGGTAAACCCGGCGCTTTTTCGGTTTGTTTTTGGATTTTTCAGGTCAATTTCCTTATGAGCAACATTTAGGTCGCCGCATAGTATAACAGGTTTCTTTTTAGCAAGCTCTAATAAATATACCCTGAATAAATCCTCCCATAACATCCTATAGTCAAGCCTTAACAACTCGGATTTTGAATTGGGCGTGTAACAATTAACCAGATAAAATTTTTCAAACTCAAGGGTAATAATACGCCCTTCCATATCATGTTCCGGTATCCCTAAACCATAGGTAACGTTAATAGGTTTGTGTTTAGTAAAAACAGCAGTTCCCGAATAACCTTTTTTTTCTGCGCTGTTAAAATACTGTAAATAACCATCGGTTATAATTTCAGCCTGATCCGGGTTCATCTTCGTTTCTTGTAAACAAAAGATATCTGCGTCGGCTTCTTTAAAAAAGTCATAAAATCCTTTAGTAATACATGCTCTAAGTCCATTAACATTCCATGAGATCAAGCGCATTTAAAAGTTATCCTCCAAATAAGTCGTAAATTATCTTAAAAGCTGAAGCAACTGCCCCGGTTGTTCGTTTGCCTGTGCAAGTATGGATATAGCTGATTTTAAAATTACATTTTTAAGAGTATATTCACTCATTTCTTGTGCCATATCCGTATCATTCAAACGTGAAAGAGCTTCTTGCGAGTTTGTTGTAGTATTATCAAGTGATTTAATCTTATATTCCATTCTGTTTTGATAAGCACCTAATGTTGCACGCATATCCGATACCCTTGATATGGCTTGATCGCAAATTCCGAGAGCGTCTTGTGCTCCTTTTACGGATGAAATATTAATAAGCGAGAAGCTTTCTTGTGGAGTTGCAAAAGGGTTCTTCATTCTTAAACCCAAAGATTCAGCCGAAAGTTCAGGGATAACAAGCTCTGTCCTCATGTCTTCATTAGGACCTGTGTGTATAACAAGTGCGCCGTGGCGTGAAACATTTAAATCTATCACTGTATTTCCTGTTATTGCATTGTTTAAATCAACAACTATTTCTCTGTTTTCCGCATCAGTAAATGTTACTCTGTTTCCGTCAACTTGTGCTGTAGCTGCATTTGTAAATGAAGAAGGTGGATCAATTTTAATTTTTGCGTCTGTTCCCGGCGTATCAGTTCCTGGAGTCAAAATAGCTGAAGAAATATTAATTGGATGTTTCGAGCCTGCTTGTAAAGAGGTTAATGTAAATTTCGTAGGATCTGATGTATCGAAATCAATTTTCAGATTAAGACGTTCAGAAGCCTCAGTTAACTTTTCTTGTATTTGAGCCCTAGAATCAGTGGAGCTAATACTTATTATTTCACCGTTTATATCAATAGTACCATCAGTGCCAACAGTAAATTGTCTCTTTGCTTCGGCATGAACAGCAGGTGTATCAACCGTAAAAGAATACTTTCCTTCCGGCAAAGATGCACTTGAATAAATTACATCAACGTTTTTATTGGGAGAAGATACAATTTTATCCAAAGTACCGTTTAAAAGCTTCATAGTATTAAATTCCGTAGTTTCTGGAATATTACCAATTTCTGAAATAAGCTGCTGAACCTCAAGATTCATTTTATCTCTGTCGTCAGGAGTGTTAGTTCCGTTTGCAGCTTGAACTGAAAGTTCTCTAATTCTTTTTAGCATTTCATGAACTTCATTCATAGCGCCTTCAGCAGTCTGAACTAAAGACACGGCATCAGCAGAGTTTCTACTGGCGTTTTTAAGACCCAAAATCTGGGATCTCATTTTATTGGACATAGCCATACCCGTGGGATCATCCGACACGGAATTTATTTTTGAACCGCTTGACAGACGCTCTAGGCTCTTGTTAATTTTAGCGTTAGTCAAATTTATGTTATGACTTGCATAGAGTGCCGCTATATTAGCATTAATCTGCATAATAAAACCTCCGAAAAAATAGTTTTTTATAATAGGCAACATCCATTGCCAACTTTTAATCATCTACATGTTTTATCGGTAGTATTAGTTTAATACTTAAGTATAAAGCAGTTTTTGTACAATATCCTTGATCTCTGCTAAATCCTCAATATAGTAATCACCGTTTTCCTGTTTGAACGAAAAACGCTTGTCCTTCATTACGATCACAGGCAAGCTTGCTTTTTTTGCAGCTCTAATTCCATAATCAGAATCCTCTACAGCAATACATTCATGAGCATAATAACCTGTTTTGTTTATTGCGTATAGATAAATGGCAGGGTTTGGTTTGCTTTCATAAAACATTTCACCGCTTACTATAAAATCAACAAACTTATTAAGTTTACAAGTTTTTACCATAGTTTCAATTGTTTTATAATCGGAAGAAGAACAAACTGAAATATTAAGATTACATTTGTTTTTTAAATACTCAATAGTTTCATATGCATTGGGTAGAAGCATTTTATTAAAATCAGGAACATAATTTTTAGAAAATTCTAAGTGTATTTTTGCCATTTCATTAAAATCAATTTCTTTGTTCCACCAACCCATAAACATTTTTAGCACATTTGTATAGGTTTGACCTACAGTTTTATTAAGTTCTTCCTCTGGAGGATTTACATTATAAAGAGACAGAAATTCTTTGTTAAGCTCTGAATAAATAGGCTCAGAGTCAATTAATACGCCGTCCATATCAAACATTATTGCTTTTAGCATTAAAAACCTCCAAAGATTATCTAAAATAATCCTGTGTAAAATAAGTGTCCCCGTCTTGGGTTTTAGCAGCTCCAACACCAGCATCCGTAAACTGAGAACTCAGAACGTTAGCCCTGTGTAGTTCAGAGTTAATCCAAGAGTTAACCACTTCATAACCGCTTAAAAATCCGGCAGCTATGTTTTCTCCTGCTAGAGAAAAATTAACAAACCCTAATAGCTTAATCCTGTCCACAAGCTCCGGCTCGTCTGGAAGAACATGCGCAAAGGTTGAGGTTCTAGCCATTAGCAAGCTGTGTACACGAGAACTTTTAATCATCACTTCATTTAGTTTATAAGCATCTAAATTAAACTTTACCCTCTCTGCATTTACTATATCAAAAATTTGCAATTCGGTTTTATCTAAAAAGTTTTGATCAAGCAAAGGATAAAGGTTTGCATTGTCTGCAAATATTATAAATCCTTGAATTTTACTGTCTCTATAATCATCCTTAAAAACCTTAAGTCCCATATTTGATGGCAATATATCAGACATTGCTTTAAGATCAGAGGCAAAGTTTTCATATAAATTTCCATTAATAGAAGCTGTTTTTGCATTGGAATAAAAAGCAACAGCCTTGTACTCTTGAATACCTATCATGCAAAAGTTATTATAATCGGAATTGTATATGTACCAAGAGAATTGGTCGTTTAATTTATCAATCCGATTAGGGGTATTCAGTTTATTTAGAATAGATTCCAAGGGCTCGTTTAGAGACAAAATAACATTACCTACGGAAAAATCAATTACAACTTCACTGTCACTTACCTTGTTAGAACCAGAAATTTCTTCTTCAAAGTTAATATAAACAGACTTGTTAGAAATATTCCAAAGCACCTGCGCTCCCAAACATTCGGCAACTGCTCTAAGGGGAATCCTTGCCGAACCGTCTTTTAGGTAGGGGGTGCTGTCAAGCTTAATAATGGAGCTGTTTATTGAGTCTTTTTTTATAATTTCATTTTTCCCAATTTCAATTAGCAGCGTTATATCCTTATGCTTAACAGTAACCTGCTTGTTTTGGGAGTTCCAATCAACATTAGTACCCATTGATTCAAATACCCCACGCAAAGGAACAAAGATCGTACCGTTTTTGTTATCAGGTTCACCCTCTACCATTACACCGTTTACATATACTTTATTCATAATTTCCCCTGCAAAAACGTTTATATTAACAACTGTTAACATACAAAGAATAGCGATTATTGCTTTTTTGATTGTAACCACATCCTTGTTTAGGATTCTGCTAGAGCTAAGTCAAAGTTTTTAATTATTTCTGAGGCTTTAGCGGAGTCTGTTGATTGACCGTTTAAACCTCCGGCACTCATATTATCTTTTGGCTTTGAATTATTCAAAAGGATGTCAGAGCCTGCTAAATTTCCTTCTATATTAGTAAATATTTTGCTTTTTGTTGAAATTGACAAATCTGCATATAATAAATCTTCCCCAATAATCCTGTTTGCTGTGCTGCCTCTTATTGTTTTATTAAACACATAAGAAGATAGAACACTTGCATCAACAACGTTTTTAACTGGAGCAGAAGCAACAGTCTGATTCCTGCCCACAATACCTCCTACAACTGAAGGAGAATTTTTTGCTTGGACGTCTCCAATAACCAAGCAGTTTTCAATTTTTGATATGAATACTGAATCATCGTTTTGGACTGAATGCTGATCAACATAAGCATAATTATATCCTGAAATTCCTCCGGCAACGGCGAATCTTCCTTCGGTTAAAATATTATTTTCTGATTTGCATGATGTAATTTCAGCAAACTGATTTTGGGCTGCGATTCCCCCTATATAACATTCTTCCCCGATAACCTTAATTTCTCCTTTGGAAACACAGGAATTTATTACGCCGTTATTAAATGAAACTAGACCACCTACAAGGGATTTATCACCTCTGACAGTAATCTTTGAATTAGAAATGGTTTTTTCTATACTGCCTTTGTTTGACGCGGCAATTCCACCTACTTTTGAATCCGCTCCGGAAATGTCTATTTTACCATTTATTTTTGCATTTCTTATTTCTCCGTCGTTGCTGACAGTTAGGGCAGAAATATTACAGTTTTTACCTATGACCTTTAAATTACCGTTAAACTCAACATTTTCAATAGAACCTCTGAATGAAGTGGTAATACCGCCTAATTTGGAATTATTACCGTTTATCTGGAGGTTTCCTTTGTAAAGAATATCCTTTGCTTTTACATCTGTCATTCTTCCGGCAATTCCGCCAAAAACAGAAGAACCAGTCTCAATTTTCACATTGCCAGATATGGTTATGTTTTCAATATTAGAATTTTCAATATAACCGGCAAAGATACCAAAAAATTTATAATCATTAAGACTAAGCTCTGGAAAATCAACTGTCATATTTATATTCTTGATGGTATCATTGGTACTGATATATCCAAAAAGTCCTAAATAATCTCTTTTGTTTAAACCGCTATAACAATTTATAGTCTTTCCGTTTCCGTCATAACTTCCAGAGAAAGGCGCGCCTTGTTGACCTATTGGAGTCCATTCTTTAAAAGATGACAAGTCCAAGTTTTCAACCTGAATATAATTTTTGCCAAGCCCAGTGACAGGAATATCGCTTAAATCAGTCGCATTAGCTATAAAAATTGGATATTGTTTTGAACCGTCAGCAATCTTGAAAACCTGTTCTTTTACAAGTTGCTTGTTTCCGCCGTATAACGCAGTGATGGTAACAGTAGCGGTATCCCCGGGAATTAAGGTTTCGTTAGTTATTTCAATTATATTTGATTGACTTTTGTATTTTACAGTTAATCCCGGACTTGATTTAACCTTAAAGGATACGTTTTCTTTTGTTGAAAGGCTAAGATTTAAAGTTTTATTGCCTTTGTATTTCATAATCGTTACATGACGTCCGTCTGTACCCATTGAACTTTCTCTTGAATACGTAACAGGAATAGTCATATTTTCGTATAACCCCACAATAAAAGGTTCTTTATCATCAGCAAAAACTTCTGCAAAAGTTAGACAAGTAAGCAGCGCTGAAAGCAATATAACTAGAATTCTTTTCAATTTAACACACCCTATCTATTCATAATATTTAATTCCTGATTCAAAAATCTTCTGGTCATATAAGCCTGGGATGTTTTTGTATACGTTAGTACCGATTCTTTCGGAATGACCCATTTTACCAAACACCCTGCCGTCAGGGCTGGTAATTCCTTCGATTGCAAAATATGAGCCGTTAGGGTTATAAGGTGTCTTGGCAGAAGGATTTCCATCCAAGTCTACATAAACCGTTGCAATCTGACCGTTTTGAGCAAGGTTGTTTAATATTTCTTCGTTGCATATGAATTTACCTTCACCGTGAGATATAGCCATATTATAAATTTCATCAGGGTTCACGTTCCACAAAAAAGGAGTTTTACATGAAACGATTTTTGTCTTTGAAATAGTTGAAACAAGGCGTCCAATATTGTTAAATGTAAGCGTAGGACTGTCTTTTGTCATGTCTGTAATCTCGCCGTATGGCAATAACCCAAGCTTAACAAGGGCTTGAAAGCCGTTGCAGATTCCAAGGATTAGACCGTCACGAGAAGACAAAAGTTTTTCTGTTGCTTCTTTAATATATGGGTTTCTGAATATAGACGCAATAAATTTTCCTGAACCGTCAGGTTCATCTCCGGCACTGAATCCTCCTATCAGACTGATAATGTTGCTTTCATCAATCTTTCTTGCCATTTCTTTTAAGGACTCATTTAAAGCTTCCTTTGTATTATTTCTAAATACGAATACATCAACTTCACCGCCGGCTTCCGTGAACTTGCGACTTGTGTCATATTCACAGTTAGTGCCAGGGAAAACTGGCATAAATATTTTTGGTTTTGCAACCTTAGATTTCTTTACTATAACCTTGTCAAATGTGGGCAAAGGTTTTTGTGAAATCATGCCATCTTGAGCCATTGAAGGGAAAACACTTTCCAAAGGCTTTGACCAAACTTCAATAAGATCATCTAATGTCATTGCAGTATCGTTTATTTGAATTGTATTTGTATTAGTTGTTTTAAACACCCTAATAAACATATCCTGCTCAAAATCTGCTTCTTTTGTTGCTTCAACCAGAATACCACCGTAATAAGGTATGAATAATTCCGTAACATCTAAGTTTCCTACAAAATCAGCACCAACCTTGTTTCCAGCACACATATTAACAATTGCCTGCATAATACCGCCTTTAGGAATTGCTTTTGCTGAAAGTATTTCGCCGGATTCTATACCTCTTAGAATTCTAGTATACCCATTTGTTAGTGAATTAAAATCAGGCATATTAAATTTGTCGTATTTTGGTTTTAAAAGATATACGTAAGAATCCTGCTTTTGCATTGCCGATGAAATAATTTTATCGGAATTTTGGGAACAAACTGCAAAGGAAATAAGCACAGGAGGCACATTAATGTCTTTAAATGTTCCACTCATGCTGTCTTTTCCGCCAATAGACGGTACTTTTAAGCATAGTTGTGAGTGTAATGCGCCTAAGAGTGCGGAAGTTGGTTTTCCCCAAGAAACAGGGTTTTCAGTCATCTTTTCAAAATATTCTTGACAGGAAAGTCTTATTTTTGAAAAATCTCCACCTGCCGCAACGATTTTCGCAACGCTTTCAACAACCGCATAAACACCGCCATGGAAAGGACTTATATCAAAGAGATCTGGTTGATAGCCAAATGACATAAGTGATGCAGTTTTTGTTTCGCCACTAAGAACAGGAATTTTTGCAGCGCAAACATCCTCAGGGGTAAGCTGATGTTTTCCGCCAAAGGGCATAAGAACAGTCCCTGCGCCAATTGTCGCATCAAACATTTCCACAAGTCCTTTTTGGCTACAAATATTTAAATCTGATAATAGTTTTTTAGTTGCACCAGGCAAATTGTTAACTATTAAATATTTTGGTATTACCGTTTCATTGAAAAATTCTGTTTGTTCAGGAGCTGTAATAAATGCTTTTGCATTCTGCATTACTCCATTTGTATTTAAAAAGCTACGCTTTAAGTTTACGATTTCCTTACCACGCCAAACCATTCTAAAACAATTATCATCAGACACATGTCCAATAATTGTTGCTTCAACGTTTTCTGAATCTGCAAGATCAATAAATTTTTGTGCATCATTTTTATTAACTACAACAGCCATACGCTCTTGTGATTCTGAAATGGCAAGTTCCGTGCCGTCAAGTCCTTCATATTTCTTAGGGATTTTGTCAAGGTCTACATATACTGAATCGGCAATCTCGCCGATTGCAACAGAAACACCACCTGCACCAAAATCGTTACATCTTTTAATTAAAAGGGCAGCTTCTTTATTTCTGAACAACCTTTGAAGTTTTCTTTCTGTGGGAGGATTGCCTTTTTGAACTTCTGCACCGCAAAGAGCAAGGGAATCTTCCGTGTGTTCCTTTGAAGAACCTGTTGCGCCGCCGCAACCGTCACGCCCTGTTCTTCCGCCAACCAAAATTACAACGTCGCCATTTTGGGGACGTTCTCTAATTACATTTTCCTTAGGTGCTGCTGCAATAACAGCGCCAACTTCCATTCTTTTTGCAACAAATCCTTCATGATAAATTTCTCTTACATGGCCTGTTGCAAGACCGATTTGATTGCCATAGGAAGAATAGCCGTGGGCAGCCTCTGTGGTAATCTTTCTTTGAGGTAGTTTTCCAGGAAGGGTTTGATCAACGGGAGTAAGAGGATTGGCAGAACCTGTTACTCTCATTGCCTGATACACATAAGCTCGCCCTGAAAGCGGATCTCTGATAGCACCGCCCAAGCAAGTTGCAGCACCGCCGAAAGGCTCAATCTCTGTTGGATGATTATGGGTTTCGTTCTTAAACATAAGAAGCCATTTTTCCATCTGACCATTAACGTCCACGTCAATTTCGATGCTGCAAGCATTAACTTCCTCTGACTCGTCAAGGTCATTTAACAGACCTTGTTTTTTTATAGACTTCGCTCCGATTATTGCCAAATCCATAAGGCAAACAGGCTTATCCTTTCCTTGGTATAGCTCTGTTCTTTGTTCCATATAATCAAGGAGAACTTTTTCAAACAGCTCTTTATAATATCCGTCCTCAATTTCTATTGAATCAAGCTTTGTAAGGAAGGTTGTATGTCTGCAATGGTCTGACCAATATGTGTCTATAACTCTGATTTCGGTAATCGAGGGATCACGCTTTTCTTCATCCCTAAAATAATTACGGCAAAATATTAAGTCCTCAGTACTCATAGCATAACCTTTATCTATCCTTAGAGCCTTAATCTCATCATCAGAAAAAGAAATAAAACCATTTAGTATTTCTATATCATCAGGTTGTGGGAATATTTGCAAAAGGGTTTCCGGTTTGTCAAGACTTTTTTCCTCTGAATCAACAGGGTTAATACAATAATTTTTAATACGCTCTATTTCAGTGTTGGTCAGTTTTCCCGTTAAAACAATAAATTTGCTAAAGTTGACTATAGGAGTGATTCCTTTGGTTATTATTTGAAAGCACTGAACAGCGGAATCTGCTCTCTGGTCATACTGTCCTGGCAGATATGCAACAGAAAAACAAATATCATTTTTGTTCTTTGGAAAATCCTCTAAATAAATTAAGTCAACAGGCGGTTCTGAGAGGATTACGTTCTTTGCAAACTCAAATGCTTCTCTGTCAATTCCGCTTATATCATAGCAGTTTAAAATCCTTAAATTTTCCATTGATTGTATACCGAGATTTATCCTTAAATCATCTAATAGATTCATGGCTTCAAGATTATTTTGATTGTTTTTTTCAACAAATACTCTTTTAATAAGATCCACTTATTTACAGTCCTTTCTGATTGCACTTTAGTAGTTTAACATTGCTATTATTCTAACATGTGGCTAATGTAAAGTAAATTATTAATTGACTTTGGGTTTTTTTTATGTTAAACAGTATTCAAAACAAAATTGCAATGTATATAGCAATCATATTGTTGACAAACGATCTTGGTAAACTTTTTCGAGAAAAAGTTTACCAAACCCTTCAAAAAGCTTTGCTTCTTTCTTATAAGAAAGAAGTGATGTTCGGGGCAAAGCCACGTGGAATTTGTCAATAGTAGACAGCCTGATTGCATAGTATTCTATATCAAAGCAACCGGCTATAACCAAATAGCAATTCCGTTTGATATTAACAATTTATCTACACCGAAAACGGCCTATAATCGCCGATTTCTGGCTTAAAACTTGAAAGTCAAACATGGAATTGCTCTATCTGTGAAAAGGTGAAAGTATGAAAAATTATATTATTGTTTCAGATGGTGCATGTGACTTGGGACTAGAAGTATGCAATGAAAACCAAATTTATCTGGCGCCATTTTATGTATCTTTAAACGGCAAGGATTATTTTAAAGAAATATTTGAACTAAGCAATGATCTTTTTTATAATGAACTAATTAACAATAAAGATATAATCCCAAAAACAACAACACCTTCTGTTGAGGATTATTTGTCTGTGTTTGGAAAGGGCAAGGAACTTAATACAGACATTTTATGCATTTGCGCAACAGATACCCTGACAGGGTCAATAAAAGCGGCGCAGGCAGCAAAATCAATATTTGATGAAAAGCACCCTGATTGCAGAGTTGAAATTATAAACAGCAAGGTTATAACAGTTGCTCAGGGAATTTTTGTATTGGAAGCCGTTAAATTAAGAGACAAGGGCATGAGCCTGGATGAAACAATAAATGAGCTTGAAAGAATAAAGCCTTTAAGCCGGATTATGTTCTTTACTGGTGGAGTTAGGTATTTAAAAGTTGGAGGCAGAATCGGAAGGGTTGCGGCAATTGCGTCGGATGCCTTGAATATTAAACCTATTATTGACTATCAATTAGGTGAAATTTACCCAAAAGGCATAGTAAGATCAAAGTTAAAGGGTATGTCTAAGATTGTAAAAATGACAAAGGACTGCATCGATAAAATGTCATTGCCATATGATGACTTTGTTTATTGTCTTGGGACAACCTCTGATATGAATGAAGAACAAGAACAGGTTGCAGAAATTTTTTATGATGAATTTGGATTTATGCCTGATTTCCCCAAGATGGCAATAGGTTCAACGGTTGGCTCTCACACAGGCCCCGGTACTGTTGGTATAGGTATTATACGAAAAATAATCTAGTAAAAAAGGTGATTAAATGAGCGCAAGAGAAAACTTTAATTCTATTATTGGCAGCAGAGTAATTAAAGAGCTTGAAAAGAGGAATTTCGAAGCATATTACTGCAATACGAAAGAAGAAGCTAAGCAAAAAGCCTTGTCTCTTATAGAGAAGGATTCAACAATATCTTGGGGCGGTTCTGAAACGCTAAAGGAAATAGGCCTTATAAACGAGCTAAGAACTGGAGAATTTAGTTTAATTGACAGAGAACAGGCGCAAACTCCTGATGAAATAACAAAGGCTTATCATGATGCTCTAAATTGTGATTATTATTTAATGAGCACAAACGCAATGTCATATTGTGGTAAGCTTGTTAATATGGACGGAAGAGGAAACAGGATTGCAGCCCTTATTTTTGGGCCAAAGAATGTTATTGTTATTGCTGGAATTAACAAGCTGGAGAAAGACGAAGAATCAGCTATACGCAGAGTCAGGAGACTTGCAGCACCTATAAATTCAATCAGGATTGGAGTTAAAACCCCTTGTGTTAAAACAGGCATTTGCCACGATTGTTTGGCAGAAGAATGTATTTGCTGCCATTTGCTTGTTACTAGAATGTCAAGGGAAAAAGGCAGAATCAAGGTCATTCTTGTTGGGGAGGAGCTTGGTTTTTAGTCTTATAATCCGCCATTAAAAGATTGTTTTGAAGCAGTAGTATTTTTCTTATTATAGCTTCCTTTTCAGAGTAATCCAATTTTAGGATCTTAACCTTGTTCATACATTCTTCTAGCTTTTCAATAGAATCTGAGGTTTTGTTTCGGAATATTTCATGAGCTTGATCTTCCATAACCTGTGCTTTCCTGTCAAGGGTAGCATAGGTTTCTTCATATGCAAGTATATCAAGCAAAATTGAGTATAAATTATTTATTGTGTCTTCTTTGCCAACTAACATTATGTCTGAAAAATGAAAGAAAATTTTAAAGTCTTTGCCTACAAGCATGTACTCATTAAAGCTGGTGTCAGCGCTTAAAAGAAAGACAAAAATATGCTTTAGAAGGGACAAAGGAAATCTATACAATGCTTCGGTTCTGGTCATACGGATTTTGAAACCTCGCTCCTCCAAGGCCTTGTGAATATCATTTGCCACAGTGAAATGTTCCTCGTTATTTGCCATTGCGGTTATATAAGCTACTTTATGGAATTTTGCATATCTAAATGCAGTTATTATTAGGGTTTCCAGCATCATTATTAATGTTGTGATCCCAAACATAAATGCATAGTAAAAGCCTTTGATAAAGAATAATTCGATTCGGCGCCTGTTTCTTGCTGTAATAAAGAAATAGCAGATTCCCCCCACAATTAAAGGAATTATAAACACGCTGATGGAATCAAAAGTCACAAACGCCTTGTGCCTGACAACTTTTTCTGGCAGATAGCCATAGATAAAGTCAATAACAAATGGCATGGGTACTCTAATTAGCTGTACAATCCAAAACACTGACAAAAGAGAAATCGCAGTTATCTTTAGCTGCATTTTAGGTACAATTTTACCGTAGAAATAAATGGTTGACCAAGTAAACACTGTTATGAGTATTTTTATAGCAAACTTTGCAGTACCTGAAATTACTGTAGTGAATAATCTGAACATAACAACCCTCGATAATGATAATATAATAAGAGAAATAAGAATATTTTTCCTCAGACTGTTGACAAGTAATGAAAACCTCGGAGCTTTGCCCCGAACACCACTTCCTTCTTAAAAGAAAGAAGCCAAAGAATTTTAAAGAAATGCCGCAAATGCGGCATTTCTAAGAGAAAGACTTTTAGCCTTATGTAACAATCTGGTGACCCTTTATATATTTTGTGTTATTTGTTCAGTATTAATT
>CAZTAY010000007.1:0-38511 GCA_964611655.1 uncultured Eubacteriales bacterium | reverse complement strand
TTATGGAGTTTGTGGAGAAGTTAGGGTTAAGGCCACAGCTTGATAAGTTTCTAAATCAAAATATCTCAAAAGAAAGATAAAAACTCATTGACTTTCTGTCCGCTAATATGTATATTGTTATTAGCGGACAGAAAGTGAGGTGAATTGATGCCGCCTAAAAAAATGGGTCGTCCACCTGTTGAAAATCCTTTGACGGAACGATTATATTTGAGAGTAGACGATAAAACCAAAAATCTACTTGATGAGTGTACTGAAAAGTTAAACATTACACGCTCCGCGGTCGTTCGTAGAGGGATTGAAAGGGTGCATGATGATCTCAACAAAAAATAAAGGAATCGGCGCTCTCCAACAAAGATACACGCCACTTCCCCACACAACAACCGCCAAAAGACATTTACAGCGTAAATATTATACCATGGGCAACGATTTCTTTCAAGGGTTGTTGACGACACTGAAAGGAAAATTTCTATGAACATTTTAATAGAACTATTCTATGGGAACGTAAATCCCAAACGAAAAGTGCTTTGACCGTACATCGGAATACGCTAAATTTTGCAAGATTATGACCGACAACGAGCAAAAGCTAACAACCTATCTTGCGGCTCTGCCAAATTCGGAAGAACAACAACCCTTATTTTCTCAAATGATAAACGCTCAAAGTGAAGTTAGTAGTTTTGCCGAATTAGATCGGTTTATCGAGGGTTTTAGGCTTAGAGCAAGGATTATGCTTGATACGTTTGTGAGATTGTGTGATTTTTGGGTAGCCGCCGGAGTAAAAAACTCTGGCGGCTACCTCTGATTATTTTCTCACTTTTATATGAGTTTATCTTTAAAGGCTTGTGCTATAATATATATGGTAAATAAGCCTTTGTAGTAGGTGGTTAAATGACCATAATTAGCTTTAACGCACTGGCTAAAATGTGTAAAAATGAGACAGTAGCAAGGATAGTCTGCTAAAGATTTGTAAGGCGCTTGATTGTGACATTGCTTATATTTTTTGATGTTTACAAAACAAAATAGCACGTTAAAAATCAAATCAATTATGATGTTTAATAAATAGGTTTTGGGTAAAATATCTTAAACATCTTATATATAGGTATCCTTTATAGCTGTGGGAATAGACACTGTGACAAGGCGGTTGCAATACTTGTTGCAACCGCCTTGTCACCAATGCTGGCATATAACCCTTCACCGTTCAAGTTTAACGCCCGAATCGCTAAGGAAATGAATGAACTATTTTGCAGGCCGGTAAAAGTGTAGCTCGTGCTGATTGGTACAGGCACTCATGCATTGCCCCAGAAGTCGTTTCGCCAGATCTCGTAACCTGTTAACATTGTGCGGCGGCTCACATGTAAGGGTGATTTTACCGCTTCCCGGAATTATTTGAAGATTTAGAGGTGCGGAAGGTTTTCCTGTATTTTGAGGTTCAAACTCCAGCGTAGTTGTAAGAGCAGGGTTGTATCCCACCAGAGCCTTAGTGTTTGGCAAATAGTTGTTTTTGCAGTATAGTCTTGTAAGTGATGTAAGCCCGGTTAAATTAATGGTTGTGAGAAGATTATCACTGCATTGTAGCCCATCAAGCAGGCTAAGCCCGCTAAGGTCAAGGGTAGAAATTCTGTTGTTATAGCAGGCAAAAAGTCGCAGTTTGGTAAGCCCTGAAACATTGATATACTGCAAACGATTGTATTCACAAAACAACGTGTCAATCTCTGTTACCCTTGTAATCGTTAAAGGGGTAAGCATATTTTAGCCACACTCCAGCTTGATTAAGCTGCTCAGTGCCAATACATCCACAGCTGTAAGCTTATTGTTACCCCATAGTAGGTATTCCAAAGCGGTGAAATATCCAATTTATGATTAATTAGATAATTCTCTGACTTGAAACATTAAGTCTTGTTACCCACGCCACTTCATTATAGGAGATTTCCCATCTTTGTCTCCATCGTTCCGCAGATTTTGTAAAATCCAACAGTTTTTGAAACGAATATTTTCATGGTTATTACACAATAAACCACAGGAAACACAAATATCACAGCGGCAATAAACATTAAAAGCCCACCAAATTGATCATTGGCAAAAGATGAAAATCAATTGCTGAAAATGTTAACGATTGATAATACGAATATAATAAGCCTTGTGAAAATGCATGCACCTATAAAACCAAATGAAAACAATATATTAAAACCATATTTTCATAGGAAGTCACTCCCTTAGCCTATCTAGGCGCCAAGCAGCCGCTTCTCGCACTGAAGAATCGTTATCTTCTGCCTCTACACGCTTTAGAACCTCTTTGTTAAGGAGCTTGCGCGCTATCCCTCTGCGAACCAAGGGGTCGGGATCAGAAAAAACAAATGTCTCTGATAGGTTTTGATCATTAAGGTGTGCTAAAGCGATTCTTCGTGCGGCTCCGCATTTTGCGCCGTAAACAACTTCAAAAAGTTCTTGCCGTGTCATGTCATTTCTAACGCCACGCATAGCGATTTCAGGGTCCCAGCTTCTCCAGTTGCCTTCAGGCTTTCTGTAATACATCTTCTTCTCCTCCTGTCAAAATTGATAGGGGTTAAAACCGTGGACTGCCATCACAAACCATGCCGTCGGCGCGATGTGGGGGCTGTCTGAATAAACCCATTGGTCTCCTGTAAACAATGTAAAGCCGGTTGTCAGTTCTTTTACCGTGGCCGCCGGAAAGCAACCTGTTTCAAGTTGCTTTGAAACCAATGCTTCAAAGGCTTTTCGTGCAGGTGTATCGTAACCAAACTGTTTTAGGCACAATGCGGTAAATGCGGTACCCTCCAGCCAGTAGCCACCGTTTGTACTCTCTTCATGGAATGGGAATCCACCCTCAGTTGTTTGCATGGAAATAGCATGTTCCAAAGCTGGAAGATATGGCGCAAAGTCCTCACCCATAGCCAACGCACACCAAACCTGCGCATCTAATACGATGTTTTCCTTGTTCTTGGTCACACCGTCTGCCTGTGTTCCAGTGTAAAACACTTTTGCGGTGGGATCATACATATACTTAATAAACTGGAGCGCATTCTCAGCAGCACTTTTGTACTTCTCCTCGCCTGTGACAGCATATAGCTGTTTAAAAGCCCCATAAGCGTCAATGTTATGCTCGATGGACTTATAGGTATGTTCGTTGACTTGGCCTGCTTCAGGCCAGCCGTCATAACCGCCCGTGAAACCTGGAGTCTTGTCTTGACGGGTCAAAACCCAGTCCATCAATGTTTTGGCAAGGTTTAGGTATTCCTCACCGCCATATGCTTTGTGATACTGAAGCAGTGCAAGTGCCACATAAGAGCTGTTGCCCACGTTTGTACCCACTTGATATTGGTCTTCAAAGTAGAACTTCTCGTTGGCATCGTACCAGCCCGGTAAACGTGTGCCGCTATCCCAGCCAGGAAACGGCGTAATGTTGCCATAGGCATAGGCGTTGCGCAAGCGGTCGGGTTTGTAGCGGTCGTTTGCAACGGCATATATAAAGGAATCCAGTATATTCTTTGCTTGCTCCTGCTTATCAGCCGCAATAAACGCCATGGCAGCCAATGCGTTGTCGTAGGAAAAAGCCGCATTTTGTACATACATACCGTTTGGGTTTTCTTTTACGTCAATTTCATAAGACTGAATAAACCTTGGTGGGGTTTTCGCTGTTGCAATATCACCCTCAAAGCGAATTTCATCAAGATAGAACATTGTTTCGCCCTGTCTATCGACACCGCTTACCACTAAACCAAAACCACAACCAACGTTTGATAGGTTAGCACCATCAAGATTAATCGTGTACTTTTTCCAATCCCTCGTAAGCTTGACAAAAAGTTTATGTTTTTTACTGCTATCGGGATAAGGAGCAATTCTGTTTCCATATTCGCCGTCATAACCTAGACCAGCCGTGAAAAACTCAACAGTTTCTCCACCCTTATCGCCCTTTGCCATAAAGGTAAGTTTTGTAGCACCAGTCAGGTCAAGCCCATCATTTGGTACTTGGCCAAAGTTAATCCGCGGCACGGTTTCACCCTTTGGCAGATAGCCGTTTAAAAACATCCAGCCGCCCCAGTTTAATGAGTTTATATTCACTCGACACAATATGGCACTCCTGCCTCTATACGCTCCGCTCGCATTTTCGTCCATGTCATAGACGAAGCTTGCCGTTCCGCTGCCGATTTTAGCCTTTTGCGTAAAGTTGTTATTCATGGCGGAAAAATCGGAGTAGACATAGACAAATTCGCAGTTTTCGTTTAAACGGTTTTCAAGGTATGATAGTGCTCTTTGTTCCTCTTTTGCGAAGTCATGGGACATTTTCTCAGGCTTTTCAACGTTAGCAGAAGTCCGAGAGGGTGTTTGGCTTTGGTTCATGGGCTGCGCCGCAATCCCTTTCACATTACCGCAAGCGATTAGCGGAAATAGACCCAGCAGTATTACTAACGTACAATATATCTGCTTTTTCATGACAATCCTCCTTGTATATTGGAATGGCTATAGCCAAGTTTGCATCTTATGGCCTGTATATTGCTCCACAGACAGAGCACTTATAGCTAATACATTCATAATAATTAGGGCATCCATGGCAATAGTCCGCTCCATAGCAACTACCACATTTTTGCTCTGAAACCCAGGCATGCTCATTCCTATATAGACTTGTTCTCTTCTAATTTTTGATCATAACCATTCATGTAAACACCTCCATATTTATAGTTTAATTATAAATACATGTAACTTTAAGTTTTCTAAGCAAAGTTTCAAATAAAAAAGCGGCACCCCACCTTTGCAATGGAGTGCCGTCAAGCAAACAGATATTTTCATTAAAATAATTAAAATGTATTCTGTTGTTCTGGTTGACCCTGCATAACAGGTCTTATCACAAAATAAAACTTACAGCCACACAGTCGAAGCACCACGCCCGGTTTCAAATTTTTCTCTGGGATAATGTCGCAAGGGATTTTGATTCTGTTAAGAATGAGTATACTATTTTTCGGCTCAACTCTCTTGCAGGGAATATACAGATATCTTTGAAAATCAGTTCATGGTAAGCATCCTCGTATTGGCGTATCTCTCTAACATATAAATGCGAGATTTAAAACGGAATTTTCTTAATTTACTATGGTAAATCTCTTTAAACATTAAAATCACCCCAACGCTGTTTTGTTCCATCGGAGAAAACAATATATGTGGTTTCTACAATTTTAACTTTTCGGCAACTGTCGTTACCACAGCTTGAAGGGTTAGATGAGCAACCCCATCCACTTCCTAAGTAGCATGGTCCGTCACACTCATAAGTAACAATCTGTTCAGTTTCTGTTACCAATTGAGCGTTACAAAGGGAATATACTTTATCATGATTAAAATTATGACGAAGCTTTCCACATTGCCTGCACTTACAACCAGTCCAATCATGCTGTTCATCTCTTCTTTTACCACAACGGCGGCATTTGCAATAATCCCAGTCATGTCCAATCTTCTTGCAAGCGGTTTCTTTTACTGATTCATGACACAAATTAGTTGTAGCAATTTTCGAAAGCAAGTCTGCATCCTGCAACCTCTCCACAGCAGCCATAGCAACTGTTAAAATTGAATTCTGCGCAATTTCTGCAAGCTTACTCTCACTGCGAACTCGAGTTACCGCAAATAAAGCCCATTTCTTATTCTTACTCCGCCACAGTGGGTAACGAATAAGATAATAGATTGTCACAGCGCAAATTGCAAGAAGTCGTATTCCATGAAAAATAGCGATAAGCATACCCACAACAAGAACCACGCCCATTAACACATACCATCCATGCTCATAGTTTGGAGATACATAAGTCGTTTGCATCAGTATAAAAATGCCAAGCACTACTAAAAAGCACAGCGGCATCAGTAATAGATTTCGAAGCAAATCGTTAGGACGGTTCATAGTCACAGCTCCCCCTTCTCCGTTATAGGTATAGCTTAACACATAGTAATAAAGTGGTTTCTATGCAAAGTTTCAAATGAAAAACAGCACCCCACTTAGCTTGTGGAGTGCTGCAAAAGAGCGCTTGAATTTTCTTTTAACGCAGCAAGCTCGCAGTAATCGTGATAATGTGACTTGATTTCATAAATTTGGGGTAATATCTGTGTCTTTGCAGCATGAAACAAACTTTCGTAGCGTGGATATCTCTCTCGGCAAAGCTTGAAAAACGGCACAAAATACTGCTCGGTTTCAACTGCTTTTTGGTAGCGCTTGCAAAGCTCAGCTCCCTGCAACGTGCACATATTGTGCATTCTGTCCGCGGTTTTTAAAGCGGCGGCATGAATGTCATTTGAAATTTCTTCAAGATAACCTTTCAAGACAGCATCATCTTTGTAGTCTAAATCTTGTCTCTTACTTACAAGACGAACCATTTCTCCAACACGCTCACCAAAATGCTTTGATATTGATTCCACCGTAAAACCCGGGACATCCTCTACCATGTCGTGCAAAAGTGCAGCCGTTACGGCATTTTGATTCATAACGCCATAGGAGATGAGAAAGTTTGCCACATCTATGCAGTGCATATAATAGTCGCTGCCGTCAAAGCGGACAAAACCCTTCTCGGCACACATCTCCTCCTGCACAAGGTCAAACGCTTCCATGGCTGCCGATTCCGCACCGTAAAGCAGTGATATCCTGCGCTCTAAAAACAATCTTGAACCCTGCTCCATGTGTGACACCTCCTTTTTTATGTGTTATGTGAATATCTTAGCACATAAGGAGGAAGGGGTTTATAAGCAAAGTTTCAGGAAACACAGGCTTTATAAACATGGACTTAATATGTATACAACACATTCCATACCTTAATAGACTTATCGCCGCAGGTTAGTAGAACCATATCATCATCGCTTAGAGTGAAATCGTTTAAATGGCTATTGGCATTAAAGGTATATAGTTTTTGGAAATCCTTTGTGCCAAACAGTTCAATTCTACCGTTTTCTAAACCCGCAAAAAGGTAGTCACCCTTTGATGTTAATGCGATTTTGCGTACCTTGCTATCAAAAGTTATAGTAAAAACAGGTGCGCCGGTAAGCATGTGATAAATTCCGATTATATTATCGGCCAACAAAATAACTGCAAGTTTTGAATGAGTGTTTATACAAGGTTTTAATGCAACTGGCTTTAATTCGCTCACAAAATATACAATTATTTTTTCTTCTTTTAGATCATATAAAAAAGCATTCATTCTCTCAAATGATACGAAAATACCATATCTTTCATTATCATCAAGGACAATATAGTGAACCTCATCATCAAAAGTAAGGGTGCTTGACATGGTGAGTAAATCAATTTTTCTGACTTCATTCCGGAATCTGTCATGAGCTTTAGGTTGTAAAACAAGGACACTTTTCCCGTCCTTGAAATAATGTAATAAGCTTTTAATATCCCAAAACAGATTGCGCACAGCAAATGTATTCAAATCAACAGCAACAGTATTGCCAAATACTGTTGCCAACAAAGCTTTAGAACCATTGTTCTCGAAATAAATGCGGTTCAATATCGAAGATGCCATTTTTTGATCAGATAAAATATTGTTAAAAGAATGGACGCAACCGAAATTTTGCAAATTAAAAATCCTTACAGCATAAGAAAAGCTCGTACTCACCGCCACTTTACCGTCTGGGCTAATGCCAACAGCTTCGAAAGATTCAAAGGCATCCTCGTGCAGTATCCCTTTTAGGATTATATCGTCAACCCCGGTTTTTGCACAAAAGCGGTTTAAGAGCAAGCTTAATTCAATAGTACTTGGATCTCGTTGCCGCCCCGTACAACCTTTAGCGGCTTTTAACCAGCGAACCGCTTCTTTATAGTTGCGCTTTTGTATTGCACTTTTAGCTTCTGTGTATGCGTGTGAAAATTTCTGTTCTTCCAAGACTGCTTTCCCAAAAGGAACTATTTTGCAAATCTCCCACCTGGCAATTTCCTTAACATCCTTAATCTGCAAGGAAATATGCCTGATTATATGCTCGTGTTTGTAATCATCTTTTATTAAAGCAAAAATTTCAAAGGGGTTTATATTACTGGCAACTACATATGAAGCATATATATCCTTAAATGTAATTAAGCACCGCCCACTTCTTATTTCCCAAATCTTTACGCCACCGTAACCGTTACATGAATACAGAATTTCTTCGGTGCTATTGAACGTCAAGCCTTTTATCTCATTTTTATACCCTGTAAGCTCTCTTGTCAAAGCCAAACTGTGCATATCAAATACAGCTATATTGTAGTCCACACTTTTGCCGGCACATACCAGTAATGATTTGCTTTTCATAAACACTGCCGCACATATTTCTTCCCGCATATATTCGCCTACTGCTGAACGCTCAACAGTACTAGGCAACAGCATCATACCCTGGTCAGACTTGAATTTTGTGTACTCCCGATAATCTGTAAACCAGTTGCTTAAATTTTTATACCTGCAAATGTACCCGGTTCGGCTAACAGAATACACATGCTTCTCATCTGCACTAAAGCAAATGGCAACGACACCCTTGCCAATAGACTTTATCCTTTTTTTTATTCTTCCTTTCTTTAGGTCAATCAAATAAATATCGTCCATCGCATTGGCTGTCAAAAGAAATCTTTCGTCATTGGTTAAATCAAATGCACCCAATATAAATGGTTTTTGATGGGGTAGTTTTTTGATTGTGCCGATAGAAAGCTCCTTGATGATTGATCCCGTTTTCAAACAAATGAGCAACACATAATGCCCCGCCGAGCAAACAGCTTTAGTATCATGGTCTATAAATGCAATTTTATCATAGCTGTGGGTGGTAACATCGGCACTGAATGTTACCAAATTTATTTCTACTGCCCGCTCCAAGTCATAATAAATCACTTTTAGTAATTGACGATAGTTCTCGAAAACTGAGATGAGAATAACAGCATACTTGTCGTCCTTGCTGATGTCAAAGCTAATGCAATCTTTAAAGGCAAATTCATTTATAGTTTGATATCGGCTTGCATGTATGGCTTCTTCTAACAAAGCCGCATATTTTCCACCAGAATCGTCGGAATTTTTGACTCTTTGCAAAGCTTTTTCGTCGTCAAAAACACCGGTTGCCCAGAAAAACAAACTTGAATTATATGTTGCCACCGGATGGTTGGGGGTGCTTTGCAAAACTTGTTCGAATACTTCTTTCGCTTTGTCCTCCATACCCAAATCCAAAAAACTAAGGGCTCTATTATTTAACGAATCCGCCGAATTCTGCGCCGCATTGCTTTCCGGTCGTGGGTAATCGCTTCCAGTTACAGCTTTATAGATAACCGCAAGCCTTGTAAGAACCACACCAAAATCCCTCAGTCGGTTTTCGGGGTCGCTCTCTAAGCATACTGAAAGCAGTTCTTTCATCTGCTCTGGCATGGGTACTTTCGTTTCATTAAAGTAGTTACGGCAATTCGTTCCCGCTGCAATGCCGTTTCCCCACGGATGAGAACTCAAATACATCTCAAGGACAGACACCGCCCAAGAATAGATGTCAGTTTGGCGTGTCAAAATTTTGCCGTCCATCTGCTCCATTGAGCAATAGATAGGTGTAAATAAGGGGGAAGCCAAAAACACGGTTTTATCCGTGTCGCCAAACTCGGCAGGAACATCAACTTTACCGTCCGGCATGGTCAAAAGTGCCCGCGCTTGTGCAAGGCCGAAGTCCGATACCTTAGCCTCGCCGTCCTTTGTTAAAAGTAGGTTACCCGGCTTTACATCCCGGTGAAGCATACCGATCTTATCACCGTTTGCATCCTTTAACTCATGGGCATAATGCAGTCCTCTGGCAAATTGTATGGCAATATCAATCATGCGTTCTCCCTGTTCTTCCTCTGTTCCTACATAAAGTCTGCCATCACTAATCCAGTCTGAAAGGCTGCCGCCTTCCATCCACTCTGCAAAGATGGTAGGAATACCGCCAATTTCACGGATATAGTAACAGGACACAATGTTAGGGTGTAGCCCTAAATCAATCCATTTTGTGCATTCGCCTATAAAGATTGCTTTGTTTTCTTCCGTTGAGAAGAACTCGGCTCTGGGCTGTTTCATGGCAAGGTCTACGTTCCAACCGGTATGATGAACATGCCAAACAAGCCCCATGCCTCCTGTTTCAATGGGGTCTTGTTCCACTTTGTATGTTTCAAGGATGGTTGTACCCTTTTTAAAGGGTACATTATCTACCGATGGTTTGCTTACGTTTTCCTCCAAAACTGTTTTATCACCGTCAAAAATAGGGTTCATCACAGCACCTCTTTTACTGCTTCTTTCACATCAGGTGGCAGTGCCGCCGCAATATCAGACCTAAGTTCCAAAGCAGAATGATACACCATAACAGGTTGCTCTATTAGCGCCCTGTCAATAACAGAGGCAAGTGCGGAGGGAATGCCGTCATCACGCTCCAAAATCGGAACAGCCTCTTCGGTTGTTATAACATACCACGGATTTCTACCACTAGAAAAGTTTTTTACAAATGCACCAGTAAGCATGTTGTAATAGCTTGCTGCCGCCGCCCAAATGTCAACCTCCGGCTTTGCATACTTAAAATTAGTGGCCTGGGCACGGGACATAAACATGGATGTACCTCTGTAAGTGCCACTCTTGGTGAGCCTTGAAAGACCGGCAGTGTCAAATGCCTTTGTCATACCAAAGTCTGCAATTTTAGCCTCAGGCGTTAAGGAATGATCACACAGAAAAATATTACCTGGTTTTATATCTCTATGCACAACTCCAAGTGTATGAATATACTCAAGCCCCGAAAGCACCTGCAAGATAATATAGGTAGCAGTGACGAGAGAAAGCTTGCCGCCCATTTGTCCCATTAATGAATCCACACTTCCACCCTCACACAAATCCATAAGGATATAAAAACTGCCATCAGCACTGCCGGTTTGGTGGGTTGAGACAACATTTTTATATGTTAGCATCACTCCAATTTCTGCTTCTCGCAAAAACTGCTCTTTCACCGTATCACTTGTTTTAACCTGCGGTGAAATCGTTTTTAATGCATATAACTTGTCACTCTTTATTTCCCGCACTCTCCAAACTTCACCCATACCACCCTTGCCTAACAGCGAAACCATCTCAAAACCTGCAATAGGTGAAATCTTTGTTCCTTTGTGCTCCTGTTTTTCAGTTTTTGCAGAGCCAATTAGACCACGCAGCTCATTATCCATCTGCTTTGTATAGCGGCCAAAACATTCTGGACATAGAGCGTTGTCATCCTCTGTGGTATAAAAAAACTTGCCGCAGTCTGCACATTTAATTTTCGCTTTCCCGGTTTTTTTGATCTGTTCTTCCTGTGTAGATTCTGTGCTATGCAAGGTCAGCTCACAACTTGAACCAAGACCTAATACATCACCATCTTTAAGAACATATTCAGTATGAACTATTTCCTTTTCTTCTAAATTGTTGCTCGCTTCACGCTGGCCAATTTTTTCACCGTTAATAAATGTACCGTTCAAACTTCCAAAGTCTTGTAACTTCACTTCTGGTGGTGTGATTTCAAGGATACAGTGATAGCGAGACACGGTGCTTTCCGGCATGATGATGCCGCAATCCCCTTGTCGACCCACGAACAGGCGTGTTTTTCCATCATACACATATTTTTTGCCCAAAAGGCAGCCTTTGGTTACTGTAAGTGTCACTGACATTTTATCACTCTCCATTTTGATACACCTTCATAAGTGCTGTATACTCACTTACTTCCTCTTCTAAAAGAATATTATCACGAACCAAAATAGAAAAAACATCGGGTATATACTGAATGATTCCGCTGTCGTTATAATCGGTGTAGGTTTTCTCAAACAGAAGCTGTAGCACGCCTATGTTATCGTTTGCTTCATAATAATGCACACAGCTATCCGCCAAACCCTTTTTCTTCTTGTAAATCGGATATAATGGGTCGTTTTCGCTTAGCTCAGCTAATACTTTTTCGGCTGTTTTTTGCTCGTAATATGGATAGCGTTCATGAGCACAGCGCAGTGCCGTCAAAATCACATGATCAATGCGTGTCAGAGGTTCTGACAAAGGCTGAAGCCTTGTCATTTCAAGCATAACATCAATTTCGTCCTCTGTCATATTCTCGTAAAGACCAAAAACAATTAGCTTCGCACGAAGACCTTTTACGGTAATCGCCTTATCCGCCAGCAGCGGAAAGAGTAGGTTTTTAATGGTGATGGGCATCTTGCCGGTTTTGTATAAATTGTGAATCGTCTGTTTACCAATATAAAGCATAATAAAGTGAATGAGTTCACTGTTTGGGATATATCCTTTGTCAATGGCGCGGGTGTATTTATTATATTTCTCAAGCAACTCCTTTAAGGCTTCCGCAGTTTTAACATCCGCAAAATCTCTGCTTAAAACAGTGGTGGCAATTTCCTCAGGGGTTGTTCCTAAGTCGTAATTTAGGAGTCCGTATTCCTTTAAGTAATTATAATAATGGGTGAGGATTTTACCGTTCCCGGCAAAAGCTCTGATTACAAACCGGCAAATCAAATCCTTTGGGTTTTTTGCATACAGCTTTGGATAACAGTTGGCGCACAAAAACATATTAAGCTCTTCTTCGTCCATTGCAAGAGCCATGCCAAGCTCCTTAAAACGTTCTTTTCCGTGAGGTTTTGCTCCATTTAGCCAGTTGTTAACCATTGTGTGAGATACATTTGCACGATCTGCCAAGGCGCTGTTTGAAAGCCCTAAACAAGCCATGCGTTCCCTTATGTTCACTGCAAAATCATATGCTTTAAAGGAAGAAAGCTGCTCTTTGATATGTTCGATATCGTCCACAAGGATTAACTCAATCATTAGATTTAACAATGCTATACATTGTGCTTCGTATATCTGAAATACGGTGCATAGCTCTTTTAGCTTTTTCTTATTGCTGGGGCTTAATTCTTTCAGCCAATTTAATACGGTAGGATGTGTGACATTTCCGTGCAAAGCTAAGTTTTCTATGGAAATATTTAACGAGACCATGTGTTCACTCATTCTTTGCACAATATCGCAAGTGAAAAAAGCATTAAGCTTTTCTTTAGTATGTTTTATATCGTCTGTTTGAATCATTTCCATGATTTCATTTAACATAAAAAGTCCCCCTAAAATAAACGATATCGTAAATATGATGAAGTGTTTACAAGCAAAGTTTCATTCGGGTTCTACATATCATTATACATCTTGTCAATCAACGTGTCAACGTAATGTGTCAACATTGACAGGCTATTATATTTATTGTATACTTAATAAAAACATGTGAGAGGATTTTGAGAATGCAAAGCGAACAGAGCAATCTGAAAGCCGTTACAGGTTATTTAAAGCTCACAGGGCAGGCTCTTGCAGATGCTGTTGGTGCAGACCGCTCTCAAGTCAGTCGATGGCTGACAGGTAAACGGAGCTTGAAAGCAGGCTCTCAGTGGGCAGAAAAAATTGCAGACGTGCTTCTTTCAAGAAATCTAACCTCCAGCTATCTTGAATGGTTGGGAAAGAACTTTAATGGTGCAGGGCTTACGGCAGACTTTACGTCCATGGCTGATGTCAAAAAGAATTTAATTCTCTGGTTATGTCAAGACAACCATAAGGATATGGAAGTTACTGCGATTTCACCTATTTCTTCGAAAGATTTCACTGCAAAAGCAGGGATTGCAGATATCGCCCTTGCGTTATCGTCAGAACTAAAAATGCTCAAAAAGGGATCCTTAATAAATATTTACCTGTCCAGTGAAAAGAGCCAAGTGATACTACATGATATTATGGTCAAAACCTTGTCGGTAGCGGCCACAGAATATGAGCTTAAAGTTCGCTTACTTATCTCCATTTCCGTGTCAAACGATTCACTGTCGAGTTTAGCCAATGCATATATGTGCCCCATTTTTACAGGTAATTTGCAAGTTCTAACGGTAAGTGGGTTAATGCCCTCACTTGTAAATCAAGTTATATTTTCTTTGCCGAAACGCTGTGCCGTGGTCGTGTCGGAGATTCCAAATTCAGGCGCACCTTGTGGCGCTCTCATTATCAGTGAGCATTTGTATATGAGTAGTTTAGAGAGTAACTATGAAGCACTCTGCCATATTGCAAAACCTTTGCTTACATCTTATCAAGGAGGTTTTGATGGGAGTATTTGTGAATTATATTGCTCTCAATTTACCAAACCCGGCAATTTAGATATTTATAGTAACAATTTGTTTTTGCCGTATCACGATGACTTTGAAAAAAACCTAAAAATCGGAACAACGTTTCGGGTAATCACCACTCTGAATAATCAAAATCAAGAGGTGACCAATTCTGATTGGATTGCCGAGCTTTTAAGCTATGTCAATCTCATTCAAAAATATCAGAATTTTCAGTTGCTCATTTTGGCTGAAACAACTATGCCTCCAACCAATTTTTCTCTGATGATAAAACAAGGACGGCATATTGTCATTAACACAGGGAATAAGCTAACACCCGCTTTGCGATATTCCGACCAAACAATTCTATTAAATGAAGCACAGCAGCAGTTTGACAAACTTTGGGGACAAGAAATCTATTCAGAGCAACTCCGAGAGCAGGCAGTCGCTAAGCTAGAAGTTCTTATTAAAGAAATGAATAATTGAAACTTTACCAAAAAATCCTAAGGTGCACCTTTGTTATACTGGAAAAAACGAAACGAGGTGCTCTTATGATTTATATTACAGGCGACACTCATGGCAATTTCAGACGCTTTGATGACTGCTATTTTACCGAGCAGAAGCGTCTGACAAAACAGGATTATGTAATCATTTGTGGTGATTTTGGTATTTGGGAGGATACGCCTAAAGAAGCAAAAATTCTTGATGCTCTAGCAGAAAAACCATTTACCACACTGTTTGTTACCGGCAATCACTCCAATTATGATTTGTTGAGAACCTATAGAGTCGAGAAGTTTTGCGGCGGCAAAGCACAGTTTATCCGTCCGTCAATCATTCATCTGATGCGCGGACAGATTTTCACTATTGAGGATAGGCGCTTTTTCACCATGGGCGGAGCTTCCTGCCATGACATTCCTGGGGGCGTCCTCTCTATGGACGATCCACTATTTTTTCAAAAGAAAGCCGAGTTGTCGGAAAAAAGGGTTAAGTTTCGCATCGATCATCTTTCTTGGTGGAAAGAAGAACTGCCCAGCCCTGAAGAATACGATGAGGCGTGGAAAAACCTCGAAGCGGCCAATTACACGGTAGACCACATCATCACCCACTGCCCGCCGGAGAGCATTCGGCTACTTTTGGAAGTGCTTGGCGAAAAAGGCTATCCGAAAGACAATTTAACCGAGTTTTTAGAACAAGTAAAAAACCAAGTGCAGTACAAAAACTGGTTCTTTGGCCACTACCACGGTGATGCAACCATCGATGATGACCACTACATGTGCTATCAAGAAATCGTGCCCCTTACCCGTTACGACAAAGAATAGACGCAATAATAACAACCCCGGTATCAGCGTAATTAATACTCTGATGCCGGGGTTGTGGGTATGACTTCTATTTTCATCTCAATAAAATACCATCTTCCATCTTTCCATGCAGAATACCCTCTGGGTCGCTCCAGCCCTCGGACATCCTAAGCCAGCGGTATTCTACAGGCAATATCTCTTCACCGCGCTTATTCAAAAGTCCAAACATAAAATGTCCTAAGTTCTCTCGCCGCTCTTGCCAGAAATAAAGGTCTGTAGCCTCATTTTTCATAGGAAAGGTGTTTTCTTTAATTTCGTCAAAAAAGTCGCAGGGTTAAAGCTCAACAGAATCCCGAAACTCTAAATCCATCCTGCTCTACACTTCCTCCCAGCAAACACAGTCAGTCTCACTTTTTACTACGATAAGGACTGCATACCCCTCCTCAGAGCCATTGTGCTGCCCTCTACCCGGCAGGGGAATGATGTTTTCGTACAATTGCATCAGAATTGCTTTATGCGTCATTTTCTGATGTATTGATGCGCTCCAGACATTAATATGAGCGTAACTATTACGGCTGAAACGGTATAAATAATACTTTTCCCCAAAAAACAGAAGATAAATCCATTTGACACCATAGTAATTAGGATAATCGCTCCAGAAAGTAAATTGCTATCTTTATTGTATTCATTGCCCCAGTTTACAATTAGTTCCATAACTAAACTCATAATAATTATTAAAACAAACGAAACACCAGCAGAGATCCATATCATAACGAAACACCTTTTTAATATTAATTTATTTTATTGATATCATAGCATTTATTTTACCTCAAAAATTTATCTAATTTCTATCTAAACTTTCAAATGGTAAGAAGCATCTGAAACTTTGCTTAAAAACACGACTATAATCTGTGATATAATTGATTCCAGAAATAAAGGAGAGGAGGATAAGCCATGAGTTACTATATAACACCCATAAAAATCGTCGGAGTTGGCGGTGCAGGCTGTAATATCGTAAAAACTATGATGTCAAATAATTTCCTGTCTGCAATCATAAATGAAACCTTAGATTCGTTTAGTGTAGAGTACATTGCAATGAACAACGACTTGGCATCGCTTAACATTAACCCCTGTCCTAAAAAGTTGTACCTTGATCCACTTCGTGGTGAAGGACAACCCGGGCTTTTCCAAGAGGCGGCAGAGCATCTATCCGGTAAAATCAAACAAACACTTATAGGCGCTAAAATTGTGGTAGTCGCAGCGGGCTTAGGCGGGGGCTGTGGCACCGAGAGTGTTCCTGTCATTTGTGAAGTTTCAAAAAAATTGAGTGCAGTTGTTATATGTCTTGTGACCATGCCATTTTCCGTTGAGGGGAAAAAACGTACTCATAAGGCAAAAGCGGCTCTTGTAGAGCTTAGTTCCATTACCGACCGCATAATTGTGCTGGAAAACGATAGCATATTCGAAATGTTCGGACAAAACATGGCGATGGATGAATGTTTTCGACGATCGGATAAAGTGCTCTGTCAAAGGCTGGGCGAATATATATTAGCTAAAGGCTGGTGTGAACATGAGAAAAAAAGCTGAAATTTTAAGAGCTTTCCCTAGGTATGAATACTCATTATGTTTTGACCATGCACGAAAAAGACTCGTTTTTTACTATGGCACGAGTACTGTTTGCTTGCTTAATCTTAAAACAAATCACATTACAGAGATTTCAACAGGTCAGCATTATGGACTTGCAGAGTTTTGTTTTTCGCCAAATGATGAATACATTTACGCAGTTGACAGATATAATAAAACATGTGCCAACGTGTGTAGAATTGACACGCGTGACAACACGTTTAAGGTGTTCTTTGAAAGCGAGCATCCTATAGACTTGTTTCGCCTTTCTCCGGATGGTAGTTCCGTTTTCGTCACCAACGCTTGCGGAAAACCTTTGGACAATCAGAGCGACGTTATAGAAATTGACTGCAAGACAGGGGAGGTTTGCGATAAATTTTCCATACCCCTCGCTCAATGTAAATCAATTTTATTTACTTCCAATAATTTAAAAGTATTTGGAAAAGGGTATTATACTCACGAGGAATTTGACCATGATGATTTTCTGTATGAAACACTCGAAGAATGTGACGGCGAGTTTCTCTTATATACTGGAGAGCAATCGAAATGTTCTACAGGAAGAATTGTAAAGGCTGAATGTACCTTTGAAATTGGAAAAGAAAACAGCAATGTGTCTAATGACTTTAGTAATTCGTTGCCGAGCAAAATTGAAATTTATGATTCTAAGCGCTTTGGCGAAAGACATTGCAACTTATGCTATGATGGTGAGCTCATTACTTGCATCCCGCATTACAAACTGTTAGATTACGAAGCTGAAACCACCGACTTTCCGCATTATGCTTTAATATATTATAAACCACAAAACACTGCGTGCTCCTCATATTATGCTAAGAATGAGTGTGAACAGTTTGCTCTATTGATAGGGTATGAAGATTGAAACATGGGCAACCTCGCAGAGAGGTTGCCCATATCACCATGAGTCAAGGGCATCTTGATAGTCCCTAATATCCCACGCTGTTTGACCATCATCGGTTTTGAGTGAACTATCTGCACCGCAGTCAATAAGTGCCTGCCATCGCATCTCATTGTGTTGATTACTATTACCGGCATCATGAAGAGGTGTCCAAAGATAATCGTCCTGCGCATTCACATCCGCACCCCACTCCACCAAAAGCCTAATAGCTCGGCCGTCATCACTTAGCCCTTTGGAAGCATAATGGAGCGCCGTTTTTCCTTCCTTTCCTCTATCACCTATATGAGCCTTAATGAATTCAGCTCTGTCTTTAAAAAGCAATAGCTTTTCATAGTTATGTGAACTGTATGCTGCCCAGTGTAGCGCATTTTCGCCTTCATAAATTAGCTCTTCATCGCTAATTGTTTCAAGCAGATCGGCTAGCCTTGGCACATTTGATAAATAAATTAAATTATTCAATATATATCTAAGTCGATAGGAAGTGCAGCCATCCGCGAAATTTTCTATATCGTCTTTATAATAACCTGTGATGCCATATTGAAGGAGCAATTGTTTTGCTTCATCAATGCGTTTTTGCATTTCATCCTTAGCTTTTGCCTCCAATGGGTGTTCCTCACGCCATCGGGCCATATATTCTTCATGCCGCCGTTTTTCATTTTCTTCACGCAAATGTCTTTCTTCGTCTCTTTTAAGGCTTCTCCGACGCAATTCTTCCCGCTCCTGTTCCTTTTCCTCGTCTGTTTTGTATGCGTCAGCAATTTTCGCCATAAAAACACTCATATCCATATGGCAAACATGGGCCAATCGAGATAAATGCTCAAGACTTAAATCCCTTTTGCCTTTGAAGTATTGTTTTAAAACCTTTGGGTGTATCTGAACCTTTTCAATAAACTCAGACTTATTTATGCCCGTCATATGGGGCTTACATAAATAATAAAGCACAGAGCCTGTATCTTCGTTCATTTTCAAACTGCCCATGTCCAAGCCTCCATTCAAAGAATTCACTTGACATAATTTATCCGAGAAAGGTTTGCTGTTTTGCTTAATGTCTTAAGCTGTGGCGCCGTCTTCTACTTTCAAAGTCACATCAGCTCCGCAGTCAACAAGAGCTGTCCAGCGGTTTGCATAACTATGGCTGCAGAGTGCTAATTCGTTTAACGGCGTAAAGAGCCGTTTGGGACAAACTGCAATTTTGTGGAACGGCGGCAACGGTGAACTATTAGTACGGATACAAAAAAAAATTGTATTATAAATTTAAGTAAATAATGTATTGATAAGCGAACAAATATCTATTATTTCGGATTTGCTCAAGGTTTTAAAAAGCTTTATCCTCAGATAGTAGCTTTTGCTTTTCTTCTTAGTACATATTATCTGTAATATTTTTTAACCAAGCATAAATTTACGAACCTTGCTGCTTTACTTGTCTTTCTTGCCGATTTCACCGTGTTTTTCTTCATATCTTTCAATACAATCACGAATGAGCACAAGAATTTGGCTGTTAGCAGAACGTCCTTCGTAATCGGCAACCACATGCAATTTATTAAGCATTTCCTGTTCAATTCTGATTGAAAGACTTTTTATAGCCACGAAACAACCTCCAAATAGAAATATTATGTGTTTATTTTATATTCGAAATCTTTACAACGTGAAATTTAAACACAAAATATTTCTAAAGCGTATTTATTGGAGATCTATAATGATTGATAAAACTTGCTGTGTTACAGGACACAGAGATATTCCGGCAGACAAACTGGGAGCAATTACCTCTAAGCTAAGAGAAACAGTATTATCAACAATAGAAAATGGTTACACCCTTTTATCAGCGGATTCGCACAAGGGGTGGACATGATATTTGCTGATATTGTGGCAGAATTGAAAACACAGCATCCTATTTATCTTGAAGCAGCAATCCCATATCAAAAGAGAATGAAAACACCAGACAGAGATTTTCAAAGGCTCATTCATTGCTGTGATGTTGTTAAAATCCATTCGGTGGGATATTCAAAGGATTGCTACATGAAACGTACAGATATATGGTTGAGCAGTCTACGTTGGTTGTTGCCGTTTAGGATGGTAGAAAACATGGCGGTACAGCAGCAACTTTAAGCTATGCCAAGCTGAAAGGGGGTATTGTTAGAAATATATGAAAAAGAGAAAACCATAAAAAAGAGAAAAACCTTGTTGAGTATTTGCATGTTAAATATTAAATAATTTCGTACATTATATTATTTAGATTTAATTATTACCTGAAAATATTTCTTGGTAATGACAGAATACTCACTGTTATACTGAGTTAATTAAACTTAAAATCCAATTAATCCAACCCCTGACAGTTGAAGCTCTCCGTACAAACGTTTCATCACTTCTGACATTATACAAATTAGATTCTTTCATAATTTGTATAATGTTATTCTTTGGAGGCATATATCCACTCTCAAAATACTTCTTCAAAGTTGTTCTAAATACTATATGAGACAAAATAAGGTTACAATATGCTAGTTGTCTTTGCTTGAACTTAAGCTTTAGTATTCGTTTACCCTCTTTAGTTAATCTATAAATTGGACTATCATTTTCGCTACCTTTTTCAAGTAATCCAAGATATCGAGCAGCAGCAGTATAATAATTTGTTTGCCTTTCATTGAAAGCATATTGATCCGTCACATCATTTCTGCTTAATTCTCGTTCACTTAGCAATTCACAAAGATTAATCACACGTTCAAACGTATCTGCTTGCGGGAATGGAATCTTAGGCTCTACAATAGTTTTTGTTTCATTGAACACGGTCTGTATATCTTCAACTGTTATTGTTGTATCTTCTACAGAATAACTTTTCTGTTTTACAAGTACTAGTGAACTATAATTATTTAGTTCCTGAAACATATATTCATACATCCTATAAATACCATTCGAATATACAAGAAAAAAAGGTCTAACAGGTTTTGTAATACGACTTTGCCAGACTCGATAAGGGTAATATAACTGCCTTACTAAAAAATCTTCAGACAAATCTCTTTTAGCTTCAAAGAGTGCCAAACTTCTTATCCCCTCAAATGCTGCATCTATTTCTATTTGAGAATTTTTTACTGATACATTGCAAGGCAACCCGAGCGCTGTATTTTCTATATTAAAACTAAACGAACCCGATCCCATTCGTCCAGATACTGTAGCCAACAAATCATCATCTTCTAAAAATTCTGCCACAATTCCTGCGGCAACAGCACAATTAAGCGCAATAGATTCACTTGGAATATTATTGAAATCCAGGCTTTGAATATGTGTGGGTAATGAAACTCTTGTGACGGGAACTGTATCTGATTCAAACTTATGGTACGCATCAAAATGTGAGATAACATAGTCACCACGCGTTATAGGTAAGATTGACAACTTATTTTCCGAAAAAATCTTCGGTAAATTAATCGTATGATCGAATTTTGCCATAAGGCGAGGTTCACGAAATTCTTTGATCTGTGTTGCAGATATTTGAAAACGACCATCTACATCAATTCTGTTAAGAATATTATATTTTTCAAAAAGCTGCTCCCAAGCAACATCATTTAAGCTTTTTGCTATACTACTCATAATTTCTCACCACCACTTCATCAACGTCACCCCGTTTAGCACCAACAGAATTTATTGCACGTTTTGCTTGTACAATTGTAATGTTATATGCTGCATACTGCTCAAGTATAAAATTTGTGGCAGAATTTGAAAGCATAAACTTTATGCCACGAGCATTTAATTCATCACAGCACTCACGTAATTTAATTTGATCCTTGCGGGTGAAGCCACCTTTTGCATATCCAGTAAAACTTGAGGTTTCTGAAACTGGATCATATGGCGGATCAAGGTAAACAAAAGTTCCTTTAGGAACGTTCTTTAAAACTGTTGAATAATCAGTGGATGTTAAATGAATAGTTGCTGAATTAAGATATGTACTAACGGCACGAAGCACCGGCGCATTTACTATATTGGGGTTTCGGTAATTTCCAAATGGAGAATTAAACTCTCCAGCATTGTTAACTCTATACAATCCATTATAACAGGTTTTGTTAAGGTACAGGAGACGAGCCGATTTTTCGACATCTGAAAGTGCATTATATTTTTCTCTGTCTCTGTCCCAATCCCTGACTGCATAGAACTGGTCAGATTCGTTTTTAAATTCTGACAATGCTAAGATAAGCGCCTCAACATCGTCTTTAATAACATTATAAACTCTAATCAAGTCCTTGTTAATATCATTCACAAATGCAACATTTGGTTGTAGATGAAACAACATTGCGCCACCACCTACAAATGGTTCACAATATGACCTTATGCTGTTAGGTATTAATGGTTTAAAAGCTTCTAATAATTGCCGTTTACCACCCACCCATTTCAAAACGGGAGCTACCAATTTATTCTTTTTCATAATATACACGCCCCCTTCTAAATGATAATTATTTTAAGCATGAGTATAACATGAAGATCCTTCAAATTCAACCAAAAGCTTTAAATGCGTCTTTCCCATTATCAATTGCATTAAAAGATGAAACCATTAAAGTATTTCTGTGCATTAATACGTCTTTTATCCTTGCAAACTCATAAGCACGTGTACTGTCATTCTCCTATATGAAGGAATAAGATTTTTTAGACAAATAATTCGCTAAAATCTGCATACCAAATTGTTCTCACTAATATATGATTCTTTTTCAAGAAGCTATCTCTATATTAGCTCTCGAAAATCTAAAACGCCCTCTCGTTTAAACTGTAAGTTCAATCAAAGGGCGTTTTATTTACATATGGAAGTCATGACCAAAAACTTACCAAACGATTAATTAATCCCTGCATCATCTTAATAATTTGACTATAGTAAGGCAATCAAGCTTGAGGCTGAAATTGTTTACTACAACAAACTATGGATGTACATTGATGGTAACCACTACTTACTGTCAGATTTGATAAAATCCACAATGTCTGAAATCACCTGAGGAGACAGTTCTTGTGATAGCTGATAATCCTTTACTGTTTTTGTTTGTTCAGCAGGTGCTTGGGTAAAGAAATGGGTAAGCCCCGGATATAGCTTAAAGCTTGCCTTTTCGTTGCCTTTTAGTGCTTCTTGCCAAAGTGGATAATCTATGTCAGCAAAGACCTGAAAATCCTCCTCACCCTGCTGTACTAATATAGGTTTATTAATTCTTGCTGCAAGATCCGCTGTGTCATAGGAGTTCATTTCCTTAATATAATAGCCAGGCATACCTAATACCTGTTCACTTAAAAGCTGTTGGTCTGTTAAAGTATCAATTTTTTCTAGCTTCTCAAGTTCTGCATTAAGTGTAGCCTCTGCTGATTGTTTTTGTTCAGGCGAAAGTGTGCTAATTGAATTGTTATTCTGGTCAATTATTATTTCAGTTAGGTTTCGTGTACTACCTGCCATAATTATTATTCCTGAAAATAACTCGCCGCTGTCGAAATAAATACGTGGTGCAAGCATTCCGCCCAAGCTATGACCTAATAGATAGACCTTTTCATATCCCATGTCAGTCAAAAGCTTTGCAGCTTTTACAGCATCCTCAATGGTCTCTTCTTTCACTGAAAGTTTTGCGTTTTCAGGTTTAGCAAACCATTCCGGATAAGAAAATGTACGTTTATTGTACCGCAAAACGTCAATGCCCTCAACTGCAAGACCCCATGCAATATCCCTAAAAGGTTTGTTTGCAAAAGCAGTTTCATCCATATCCTGAGGTCCTGAACCGTGAACCAGTACAACAGCATACTTAGATTTCAAGCCCTTAGTTGCTGTCAATTTACCTGCAAGCGCAATCTCGCCTTCACCAACTACAATATCTTTTTCCTCAATCCCTTCAGGCATTGTCCTTTCAGAACTATTACTTTTCTCCGAATTATAGTAATTAAACCAAAGACCTATAATCCGGCCTTCCTTGTCAAAGGGTACTTGCATAATTATGCCTTGGGCACTGTACGCCAAATATAGCTTTACTACTTCTGCTTCATCCTTTATCTCTGTTTCGGTTTTTTCAATTTCGATAAAGGTACTGCCTTGTGCTACTGTAGTTTCCCATGCCTCTTTAAGCTTATCAGCGGGCATTGCTTCTTTGAGTTTGTCTGAAAACAGAGGGATACAATCCTCAAACTGACCATTATTTAACTTTTCAAATAAGTCCTTTGCCATTTTCACATAATCTAAATCAACAACTTCTTCTTTAACAGGTTCTGCACATGCAACAAGTGATAATGAAATTGCCACTGCTAGCAGAATACTAATAAACTTTGACTTTTTCATGGTAATCCTCCTTTTATATAATCCTATCTAATCATTTCCTTCTTAAGATAAAGCTTTTGTGTCAGCATTAGGCAAATATCAATCACCAATGCGGCTACTAGTACATTAAAAAGACTAATGCCCTTTAGTACAACCTCCGAAACACTGAAAAAAGTCAAAGGCGACAGGAAATTTAGAGCCGGCAGGTCAATATACTGCACAAAGAACATCAGAGAATAACTTGCCAGCAGTACCGCAGCTGAAAGCATTATTCCCGATTTATAGGTTTTCCCCACTGCACTGCACAGCAACCCCATTGCCATTAAAACGCATTGTGTCAAAAACATGCCTATGCCTGAAAGTAACACCTGTCCGTATATGACTGGATCTTTTGAAATTGGAATCATTGCAAGCAATGACATTCCAAGAGTTATTATTCCCACCACAGATATGTTCACCAACCCTGCAACTATCTTCGCCCAGACAATATAAGAGCGTTTAATGGGCATAGTAAAAAGATATTCTGCAGTTCTGTCCCGCTGTTCCTTTGCAATGATTGAAGCGCCTGTGTATATGGCATGGGTAAACACCACAAGCCCTGCCCAATAGTACATAACAATGTAGTAGCCTGTTGTGTCACCTAAGTTAACATTGTATACCCCAAACACAAGTTGTGCAAGCCTTGGAATCATAATTAGGGTCTCTTCAAGCATAGCCGTATATGGCGCAAGGATAGGATACTCTAAAATCCCTAGATATGCTGTCAATCCCACAATCAAGCTCCAGATTATAAGACCTCGGCGTGTGCGTTTTAATTCCTTCTTCAACATTGTACCCATGTATTCACCTCACGAAATCAGGGTTGTATCTTTTTTTATAAAAACTATTATGGCTATTAATTTAAAAAGTGCACATAGAATAATGCCACTTGCCAAATATCCTATATTATACCCTCCACTTTTCACAATATCACTTGCCCCAAACCAAGCAAAGGGCGTTAAATATTTAATGATTCCAGCGCTTACTTTAGTGGCAAATGAAGCAAATATAAAGAAAATAAAAACAACACCGCTTGAAAACAGCAAAGGTGTTGGAATTTTAGGATAAACAGCCCCCACAAACGCCCCCAGCATCAGGAAGAACAGTTCTACCCACAAGAATGAAAGAGCTATCTGAGAAAAGAGCCAAAATTCCATTTCTGGAATGTTTATGAATCCCGAAACCATTATGCCTATATAATAAAACAAACCTGTTATCAGTGCAGAAATAAACGCTGCCATAATTTTGGAACAAAAAATCTCACTGCGCTTGTATGGCTTTGTATAAAGGAACTCGGCAGTACGGCCTATTGTTTCTTTTGTGAAGCTCTTAAGCCCCAAGAACATACCGTTTATTCCTGCCGCAATGGTAAAAAAGGAGGTTAAAAAGCCGAAAAATCCAATTGGCTGTGTCATGACCTCTGGATCAACGCCTAATAGATCAAACACAGGGTTATTTTCCATAAGGCTAAAATTCGTAATGTCTCCGCTTAGAAAAGCTAAATATACAGGTAGCATCAAAAATATTGAAAGAGCACAAACACTGCTCCACCAAAAAGTATATCTCCTAAGCTGCCGCCATTCATAGTTGAAAACAGCCATATTTGCACCCCTCCCTATTTATAGTAATGAAGGAATATCTCCTCTAAGGAAGGTTCCTCCACAAAGGCATCGGCTATAGGTAATTTCGCCAGCTTCTTAAACAATGCATCAACATCGCCTTTATACATAAAAGTGGCAGTATCGCCACTTAGCATTAGCTGAACTCCATTATCTGAAAAAAAGTCCTCCGGAATCATGCCTTTTACCGTTACAGAAACTTTTTTATATCCGTTTTCACGCAGTTCTTTTATGGACTGTATTCCAATTAGCCTGCCATTTTTAAGTATTCCCACGCGCGCACAAAATTTCTGTACCTCACTTAGAATGTGAGATGAAAAGAAAATAGTTGCTCCGCGTTCGTTTTCCTCTTCTAATATTTCAAAAAATGTCTGTTGTACAAGAGGATCTAACCCCGACGTAGGTTCATCCAGAATAATAAGCCTAGGTGAATGTAGCAGCGCCGACACAATCCCCACCTTCTTTTTATTGCCAAAAGATAGGTCCGCTATTTTGCGGTTTTGGTCAAGATTTAGCCTTTCACAAAGTTCTTGACTCTTGGATTTGCAGTTCTTTTTATATAGATCTGCTGTATAAGATAGCAGTTCTTTGACCTTCATATTTTCATAGTAAGCAACCTCACTTGGAACATAGCCCACGTCTCTGGCAATGACTTCTACTTCTTTGATGATATCCTTGCCAAAAATGGTTGCGCTGCCGGAAGTTGGTTCAAAAAGGGCTAGTAGCGTGCGTATGGTTGTGGATTTCCCTGCCCCATTTGGACCTATAAACCCGAAAATTTCGCCCTCTTCTACTGAAAAACTTATATCTTCAATTCCTCGCTGTTTTCCGTAGTATTTAGTTAGGTTTTTGATTTCAATAACACTCATTTGGAACTGCTCCTTTCAAATGGCAAACCCCTTCATAACATCAAAACCTGTATATCCATACAAACCACGTTTGAAAAGTGTTTTTCCCATTTTATTATGAAAAGATAAATTATTTATTTCTATAGCAATTCGTTTGATATTGGAAATTTATCTTCACAGCAAACGTTCTAAAGCCTCCGTTTTCCACCACGAAAATTACAAGCAAACACGGAATCGCTCTACTCTACGTTTTATAAAGAAGCTTATTGGCATATTTTATCTTTTTCAAGTTTACCTATAAATACTCTTCTTTATAAAAATTTTTCCTCATAAGCTCCATGCATTTATAAAAATCCTTCATCAATTTCTCAAAGTTTGTTTCCTTTCCGGCTTTAGATATATACCCCTCCGAATAGTATGTTAGTATTTGAAGCACAAGCTGTGGATCAACATCATCCTTGAATTTATGAGTAGCAGCATTTCCAAACACAAATGCAGCACTAAAGGTTTCTCCTTCCTTTACAACTCGCTTTATATCCTCTGCAACCTCTTTATGGGTTTCAAAATACATGCTTGTTAAAAAGGATAGAATTCCAGGAAATTTTTTTAGCACTGACATTTTAATTTCAGTGGCCTGCTTAATTTTGTCAAAGAAATCAGTTATGTTTTTATCTAAACCCTTGTCAATTTCATCTTTTAACAATTTGCCTGAAAAATCACAAAGATACAAATAAAGAGCTTTTTTGCTGCCAAAATAATAAAACACCATTGCCTTTGAAATACCTGCCGCCTCTGCAATGTCAGCAACTGAAGCTTTTTTATATCCCACAGAGCCAAACAGGCTAAGTGCAGCGTCAACAATTTGGTTTTGCTTTTCAATCGGCAGGCATAAAAATCTTTCCAACTCAATCACCTCATAAAGATTAACCGAATCGGTTAATTAAAGTATATCATCTTTAACCGATTCGGTCAATATTTTGTTATTATCTCACTTATGAACATTTATATATTATTTTTCCTACGCTGGAAACCTTGTTTCTCTAACATTTTGCAACGTTCTTCATATGAAATTTCCTTATCAATTTGGTGCAACATCCAAGTATAGCCAAAGGGATCAACCAACATTGCACTTTGTAAGCCCATTTCCTTCATTTGAGTTAATGGTTGAATGATATTAAAGCTATTTTGCTGTGCTTTATTAAATATAGTGTATATGTCTGAAACAACTATATTGAACCATATAGGAAAACGATTTCCATCTTTAGGTGCAATTAATCCATACTGCTCATTTTCATCCAGCAAATGAAACCTAGTTCCGAATATCCTGAGTACCACCTCATTTTGGCCAGTTACAAAATCCCCCACCTCAACTCTTTCTGTTTCAAAAACAGATTCGTATAAGGTAAGTGCCGTTAAACTGTTTTTAACAATCATATCTATTTCCAGACCAAGGCTAAGCATATAACACACTCCTTAAACTTTTATTTAAGTATAGCGTTATTAACCGATTCGGTCAATATTGAATTTTACTATAATACTTAAAGGCAAATGTTATGATATTTAAAACAGCATTTTATTAAATTAGAATACATTGGTCAAATTCTACAATATTTCAAACTCATTTTTTTTAAACTTAATGAGCCCTTCTTTACGCATTTTGCTAAGCTCGTTTGACATTGCACTTCTATCCACACATAGGTAATTTGCCAGTTCTTCGCGGTTATAGGGTATGGTAAACTTTCTGGCAGTTCTCCTTTGAATATCGAAAAACAATTGCAGTTTTTCTCTTGTAGTGCGCATAGACAGGATTTCAATTTTTTGATTAAGTTTAAGATTTTTTCTTGATATTAGCTTTAACATATTTTCGATTAGTTTTAAATGAAAGTCACAGGCTGATGAACAAGTGCCTATTATTTTCTTGAAGTTGATAAACAGAACCTGGCTATCCTCTGCCGCTTCCACAGTAACAGGGCTTCGGTCAATCCCAGCACATGCAAAAACCTCAGCGAAAAGCTCTGACCTTTTAAGCTCTGCAATAATATTTCTGTTTCCGTTTATATCTTCCTTAATGATTTTGGCACTGCCTGAAACAATTAGACCTACAAAACGTACAACATCGTCCGTCAAAAGTATTATATCATCTTTTTTATAATTGCTTGTATGGGCTTCTAAACAATTAAACATTGTCTCGAATTCACTGTATCCTATTCCACTAAACATAGGGTTATTTTTTATTGTATTAAAAATATTTTTCATTTTTTACACCTTTCGTTGTATTTGCAACATACTTGTTGTTTTTATTTTACTATAATGATTTCATAATAACAAGCAGGAGGAATAAAAAAAATGCTTAGAAAAATAATTAGAATTGATGAAGATAAATGTAACGGATGTGAACTTTGTGTAAAAGCTTGTCATGAAGGGGCTATAGGCATGGTTGACGGAAAAGCAAAGTTGCTTCGTGATGATTATTGTGACGGACTTGGCAACTGCTTGCCTGTTTGTCCTACAGGCGCAATTTCCTTTGAAGAAAGGGAAGCAGCAGCCTTTGATGAAGAAGCTGTTAAGGCAAATATAGAAAATATACATCCTAAAAATTTAGCTTGCGGTTGTCCCGGAACACATTCACAATCTTTAAAACGGGATGTTGAAAATTCAACAAAGACAGAACCGACAGTAACGCCTGAAACTCAATTAAACCAATGGCCGGTTCAAATAAAACTTATTCCTGCAAACGCTCCCTATTTTAATAATGCAAATTTGCTTGTTGCAGCAGATTGTACAGCTTTTGCATACGGCAATTTTCATGCTGAATATATGAAAAACATGATTACTGTTATTGGTTGTCCAAAGCTTGATGAAGGGGATTATTCAGAAAAATTAACCGCTATCTTAAAGATGAACAACATAAAATCAGTTACAGTTGCACGAATGTCAGTGCCTTGCTGTGGTGGTATCGAAAACGCCGTTAAGGTAGCTCTGCAAAACAGCGGCAAACTCATACCGTGGCAGGTAGTAACCATTTCAACCGACGGCAGAATTCTAGAACAATAATGCAATTTCATTTTATTATTATTCAATTTAAAAGGAGGATTGTATAATGTCAATGTTTTGTTTTCAATGCGAACAAACAGCTAAAGGAGTTGGATGCACAGTTTCCGGTGTATGTGGTAAAATGGAGGATACGGCTAACCTGCAAGATGTCTTAACAGGAGAGCTTATAGGGCTTGCAAGAGCCACAAACGGCAACAAACCTTTGGAAAGCACTTATAAAGTCATTATTGAAGGCTTGTTTACTACTGTTACCAATGTTAATTTTAATAACGAAACCCTCAAGGAACAGATTCAAGCTATAAAATCTGAAAAGGAAAAGCTCATTCCTAAATGTGGTTCATGTGCATCCGCTTGTCCAAGAAACGACAGTTATGATATGACCAAGCTTTGGAATGAAAGCGACGATGTTCGATCTCTAAAATCTCTTATTCTTTTCGGACTTCGAGGAATGGCGGCTTACGCCCATCACGCATATGTTCTTGGAAAAACCGACCCTAATGTGAACGAATTTTTCTGCAAAGGATTGTTTTCTGTAGGCGAGGATTTGCCAGCAGATGAGCTACTGAATCTTGTTATGGAGCTTGGTAATGTAAACCTAAAATGTATGGAACTATTAGATTCCGCAAATACAGGAGCTTATGGTAATCCGGCACCAACAAAGGTTAGCTGCAAAATTGAAAAAGGCCCCTTTATTGTAATTTCAGGCCATGAGCTTCATGATCTAAAGCTACTATTAGACCAAACAAAGGATAAGGGAATAAATATATATACCCACAGTGAAATGCTACCTGCCCACGGTTACCCTAAACTTAAAGAATATCCCCATTTAAAGGGAAACTTTGGAACGGCTTGGCAAGCACAGCAAACAGAATTTGACAACATTCCAGCTCCTATTCTATTTACAACAAACTGTCTTATGCCTGTTCGCAAAAGCTATGCAGACAGAGTGTTTACAACATCTGTGGTTTCATACCCTGAAATGGTACATATAGGCGACGACAAGGACTTTACACCTGTTATCAATAAGGCACTAGAGCTTGGAGGCTATAAGGAAGAACGAAAAATGACTGGTATAAACGGCGGTGAAATCCTAACCACGGGTTTTGCTCATAGCACAGTGTTGTCCGTTGCAGATAAGGTTATAGAATCCGTTAAATCAGGAGCAATCAAACACTTTTTCCTTGTTGGTGGTTGTGACGGTGCTAATACAGGAAGAAATTATTACACTGATTTTGTAAAGCAAACCCCAGAGGACACAGTTATATTAACCCTTGCTTGCGGAAAATATCGCTTTAATGATCTTGACCTTGGAGAAATAGGTGGACTGCCTCGGATAATGGATATGGGTCAATGCAACGACGCTTATAGTGCAATTAAGGTTGCAGTTGCTCTCTCGGAAGCCTTTGACTGTTCTGTTAATGAATTACCTTTAACCTTGGTGCTTTCCTGGTATGAGCAAAAGGCTGTATGTATATTACTTAGTCTACTTTCACTGGGAATCAAGAATATTTTTATAGGCCCTAGCTTACCAGCGTTTATTTCACCAAATATATTAAATGTGTTAGTAAAAGAATTTGGGCTTACTCCTATTTCAACACCACAACAGGATTTAGCAAAGATCTTGGCGTAGATTTAGACTATGGGAAACTTTTAGGGTAAAAGTTTCCCATAACCTTTTTAAAGGCTTTCTTTTAAATAAATTCCTTGACAGAAACCATCTTAATTGGGTATAAATTGATTATAAAAACTATCTGAAAGACGATGAACATGAAGGAATTAACTAGCTTTTCTTTTTGTGTGACAAGTTATAATACATTTGCTATGGTTTTGTTTTCATTAATAGTTAAACTACCCCCTGGTAATATCTTTGAAGCATTTATATTAATTTTTTTTCATCCCACTGCATTGATTTCTTTATTATTAGTTGCAATACTTACAACACTTACATCCTTAATATTAATTCTTTTATATCTAAAAAAAAGGGAATTCCGTTTCGCATTAGTGAATTTAGTAATCATTTTATTTAATATTTACTATTTTGACTTTGCTTTTAAATTGTTATCAGTACAGTAAATAAAATTATCAGAAAGATGATGATCATGAAGGAATTAACTAGGTTTTCTCTTTATGTGACAACTTATAATACACTTGGAGCTGTTTTAATTTCTATAATAGGTAAATTACCACCATCTAGCAATATCTTAGCAGCATTAGTATTAGTTTTTTTTCATCCTATAGTATCAATATTTTTTTCATTCATCATAATACCTTTATCACTAGGATCTTTTGTAATGATTTTTTTATATTTAAGGAAAAGGGATTATCGTTTCGCATTAATAAATTTATTAATAGTAACATTAAATTTTTACTGTTTTGATTTCGGTTTTAAATGGTTATCAGTACAGTAAATAGGTTAATGTAATTAAATGCATATGCTTGGATTATTAAAAATACTTACACTTGAAATTGTTGTACTTTTCTTTATAAAAAATTATCAGAAAGAAGATGATCATGAAGGTATTAACTAGGTTTTCTCTTTATGTGACAAGTTACAATACACTTGCTATGATTATGTTTTCTACAATAGGTAAATTACCATCTAGCAATATCTTAGCAGCATTAGTATTAGCTTTTTTTAATCCTATCGCACTAATATGTTTTTCATTCATTACAATACCTATATCGATAGCATCTTTAGTAATGATTTTTTTATATTTAAAGAAAAGGGATTTTCGTTCCGCATTAATTAATTCATTAATAGTTGCATTAAATATTTACTATTTTGACTTCGCTTTTAAGTTGTTATCAGTGCAATAAATATGTTAATGTAGGTGAAGAACAATGAAAATGCTACTGCTTGGATTATTAAAAATACTTCCACTTGGGATTGCTGTATTTTGTTTATCCAACTTAATTCTTTTTGAACTTTCAAACTCCAATCTTTATTTTATTAAACTAGACTCTATATTTAAATCTAATTATTGTAATATAATTAATTTACTATCTATCATTTTAGCATTAGGATTATTCGAGTATAAAATAATCACATTAAGGTTGCTAATAATTTCTGTAATTGCCAATTTGCTTAGTCTCTGTCTAATGCTTAGATTTATTGTAGCTAATATTTAGGAGATATTATATGAATTTCCAAATGAAACCGCTAAAAGCGGTTTTTTTGATGGTTAAACTATGAGAAAAACATGCTTGACTTTATTATTACGTTTGTAATATTATAATATGTAGTAATTCTATGTTTGAAATTAAGCTGAAACTATCGTCTTTAGGCAGTTTTCTGCTAAATAAGTGCTTATTAAAACAGAATTGCTATAAACAAATAATAAAGGAGTTTTTTATGGGAAGTGTTCCGGCTATTTCGGATGCCGAATTTCAGGTTATGAAAATTATTTGGTCATATGCGCCTATAAGTACTAATGAGGTGGTGGAAAAGCTTGAACCAACCACAGCATGGAAGCCCAAAACCATTCATACCCTTCTTTCAAGGCTTGTTAAAAAAGGAGCTTTGAAATATGAGAAGGATGGCAGGGTTTATGTATATTCGCCTTTGGTTAAAGAATCTGAAATACTTGACCAAGAAAGCAATACCTTTCTAAACAGGTTTTTTAGTGGCACTTTAAATTCTATGGTGGTGAATTTATTGGAGCGTGATCAGCTTTCTCAAGAAGATATTACAGAACTAAAATCAATCTTGGAGCAAAAACTCTCACAAAAGCAAAGACGGTGAGTTTATGGTGATTTCATTTTTTACACATTTTGTAATGAGTTCAATTGTCTCAACTGCTATAATTTTACCTATTATTTTAACAAAATGCTTGCTAAAGAAACATATTACAATAAGATGGCAGTACAACATAGGATTGCTGATTTTGATATTACTGGCAGTTCCTTTCATTCCGGCGGATTTATTACAATTTGCTGATATGGGAAATGGATTTAATCAGAACATATTAACAGGAATGGGCTCTATTGCTGAAAGCGGAATCCAACCAGCAAACCAAAATTTGCTTCAAGATTTTTCTTTGTCAGTGAACCGCCCTGAACTGGGCTTTTTTATCCAAACTCTAATGTTTGTATGGCTTACAGGCATTTTCATTATTTTAGTTCTTTTATTCTACTGTAACAAAAATCTTCGCTTGATTATTGAATCTACTAAAACCATTAAAGACGACGAATTGATTGGATTATTTAAACAATGTAAATCTGATTTGGGCTGTATGAGTAACAATGTTTTAATTGGAACATCTGTTCTTGTTAAATCACCAATAACAATCGGATTTTTTAAAGTGCATATTATACTTCCTTTTGATACAAGAAAATCATTAACTATTGAAGAAATTAGATATATAATTCTCCATGAACTTGCCCACTGTAAAAACAAGGATCTTTACATAAACAACATTATGTGTTTGTTTCAAATTTTGTATTGGTTCAATCCAATTGTACACCTTGCTTTTAAAGTAATTCGGCTTGAGAGAGAATTGGCTTGCGACTTATCCGTCCTAAAACTCATTCCACAAAACAAATTTATTAATTATGGGGAAACTTTGCTAAAGTTTGTAAGTAAATCACCTACTAGTGCAATGCTGTCATTAACCACTGAAATCGGTGACACCAAATCTCATATAAAAAAGAGAGTGGAAAATATTGTAGGCTATAAAGCTGAATCAAGTTTATTAAGACTAAAAAGTATTTGTGTTTTTACTCTATCAGGACTGCTGATCTTCAGTCAGATTCCCAATATTTCTGCAATGGCGACTTATGATGTTAGCGAATTTAATTTTTGGGCTGATAATATTAATCATGAGGATTTGTCCTCCTATTTTAACAACTTAGACGGAAGCTTTGTTCTATATGATTTGGGAAATGATTCATATACAATCCACAATCATGAAAAAAGTATTAAAAGGGTTTCGCCTGATTCCACTTATAAGATATACAGCTCGCTCATAGCCTTTGAAACAGGCGTTATTGATTTAAATGATTCAAAACAGGCATGGGACGGAACAAAGTATCCATTTCAGCCTTGGAACGATGACCAAAATTTGACCACAGCAATGCACAACTCCGTTAACTGGTACTTCCAAAATATTGATAAGAAGGTTGGCATAAGTGAATTAAACAAGTATTTCTCAGAATTATCCTACGGAAATTGTGACTTGTCAGGTGGTCTTACGGATTTTTGGCTTGAATCTTCATTAAAAATTTCGCCTGTTGAACAAGTCATTCTTTTAAAGGCTCTATATCAAAACAACACAATTTTTAAAACTCAAAATGTGGATGAGGTCAAAAAAGTATTGCGGTTATCAGAAAAAGGCGGTGCTGCTTTGTCAGGAAAAACAGGTACGGGTTCTGTGAACGGTAAATCAATAAATGGCTGGTTCATAGGCTATGTAGAAAAACACGGAAACACATTTATATTTGCCACAAACATTTGTAGTGAAGATAACGCTAACGGTAGCACTGCCATGCAAATAACCCTTGATATTTTATATGACAAAGATATTTATTAGTATAAATAATCTGTATGATTGAACTTGTATACCAAAAAACTATTGCAAATAAATGAAATATGAAAATCTATCGATACCTACATATTTTTTAGCAGAAGAAACGCTATAATTAGAAGTTAAATTTTATGTAGGATGGTCATTAGTTTTATAGACTCAAAAGTAAATTAGAAGTGCTTGGTGGCAACGCTCCGTAGTTTAAAATAGTTGCCAACAGTCTGAATCAGCCTGCCAATAAGCATTTTAGGCAGGCTGAATAATTACAAAAAGATTATTTGTAGTTATTGATTATGCCTATCTTTTTACTTTTCCCTCAAATGAATCAGCTTTATCAAATCTTCCAAAGTATTTCTTCCTTTAACTTCAATCATTAACCATTTACCACCACTTGAGAATACTGTTTCAGAATAAACTTTCTTGACATATTCACTACATGTAGTGATAACAAAATCTGCTTCCGTCTTTTCTTTTTCACTAATCACCACTAAAGTAATAAAATATCCCTCCATTGGGTAGATTGTGCAAAGTGATTTTCCTCTTTTTTTATACTTTATATTCCAGCCTTTTTGCATAGAGCAACAGCTATACTCCATTTTAGGCAATACTGAAAACTTACTTTCAAGGTATAAGCAAAGTTCACTCAGCAAATTGTTCTTTACAAATTCATTAACATTATCTAATGTTGGCTGAGTTCCACCAGTATAAAGTTCACTCCATGTCATTTTTTTTGCTCCTGTGTTGTAATTGGGCGAACCCATATTTCCATATAAGTTGTATCAGGAGAATGGCTTTTATAACGCTCAACACAAAACGCTTCCGTAACTAAATTATGATTTGTCAGCCAAGTTCCAAAAAGATATCCTTGTGCCTTAGACATTGCATCAGTCACCAAGAGTTCAAAATTTTCTGCTTCAAAGGAACACACGATGTATTCACTTGCTGGTATCTCCCAAAATGTGTAGCCGGAATCCACATTTTCACCTAACGCTTTTGCACCTGCAAAATAGGTAAAATATCCTTCTTCTTCACCCATCATCGAAACACCAATCTCTTCCCCATCAGCAATCAAATTGGGAATACTTGGTTTAGCTTGGTGAAAATCATCCCATACTTTTCCAAGAGAATCTACACCTGTTTCCACACCTACTGGAATCTGAGTAATTAATGCTTTTGCTTTAAGTCCAATAAAATACTCATCTTCTAATTGCTTTTTCCTTGTGATTTCCAGTACAATACCATCTGCAATTAAAGGGACGTTCTCATCAATCAATGTATAAGATAACTCTAGTTGGGGTTTCCCAAAGTTGTTTAGTCTGACAGGGTTTGCACGAAATTCCTCGGGTGTAATCCCAAATGCATCCTTAAATGTGCGTGTAAAAACCCCATGAGAGGAAAACCCAAATTCAATAGCTATATCAATGATCCGTTTGCTCCTATCAGATAGCACCTCACAGGCTCTTGCTAAACGTCTAAGCTTAATGTATTCATTCACTGGCTTTTTAACCAAGCGACTAAACAATCTTTGATAATAAAATTGCGACAATGACGCAAGCTTTGCCAATTCTGATATTCCCATTTCCTCGGAAATATGATTTTCAATATAGTCTACTGTTTTTTGAATCTGTTGCCATGCGTGCATAATAAGCACCTCCTATAGGGTTAGGATAACATAAAAGTATTATGGCCGCTTTGCACACAATGCTCTCTTTTTTTGTTCTAATATTATACCAATATTTCTATAAAACAATCAATCGACAAACCTATTATGCTTTTTATAGGGAGTACCCTGTCCAAAGATCGACTTACAAACCCCTAGGTTAGTTCAATAGAAATTTTCCAATGAGTGCAATTCAAGAATCAGACATTATATTGAGTAACTAAATAAAGTGGATAATAAAAAATTATATAATGTGAATTTAGTATTATAGCAAGTTGTTGGCACATGATAAAAGAAGATAAAAAATAATTAGATATGAATACTATCAAATAATTTATTAAAGATTAATGCAATAATATTAGGGCTTTTGCAAACAAAAAGTATCTTTATTCCTTGAAAAAAATTTGATACTATATGTTATTGTATTTAAAGAATATTCTAGGAGGATGAAAGCATATAAAATCAAACAACATGCAGAACGATAGAATAACAGAAAAGCTCCAACTGCCTTTTATGTGTGGTAACTTTGCGCCGGGGCAGTCAGACTTTTACATTGAAAGCCTGACAGACAGTGAAACAAAAACTCTGGCTCTTAGCGAGCGGTATTATTACCGTGGCGATGGTGAATCATGCTATCGTTTAGCGGAAACCCTTATGAAAAGTGAAAGCGGTGTTATTAGGATTTCAGCAATGCTAATGACGGGTTTCGGTGCGATTTGTATGGGCGATTCCCAAAAAGCTGCCGGAATAGTTCTTGCCATGGTAAACGCTTACAAAGAAAAAACCAAGACCGGGTACAACTACACTGACCAAGAAAAACAGCTTATGGCGTTTATTAATAATCTGTCAGTCATTCTCATCCACCTTCAGAGTACCAAAACCCTACCCCTTACGCTGCACAGCCTTCCAATGGGCATCCGGCTCATAGCGTTATACGCCACAGCACATCAGCACTACCTAAACGGCGAATATGGCGAAGCTGTGGGAGTAGCAAAAACGGCGCTGAATCTTAAAAACGGTATCTATCCTGTGGGTGAAACCTATCTCAATCTTGTGCTTGCCATGAGTTATCTAAACCAGAAAAATTCTGAACAGGCAAACAAACATTTCCTTGCCGCATGGGAATTAGCAAAGCCTGAAAAATTCTATCAGCCCTTTGCGGAGCATCACGGATTGTTAGGCGGCATGGTGGAGATTCACTTGAGAAAAGACCAGCCGAAAGCCTTTGACGCCATTACCGAACAGGTTTACCGTTTTGCAAAGGCGTGGCGTGATATTCATAATCCGCATAACAACGCAAGAGTAACGGATATGCTGACCACCACAGAGTTCACCATTGCCATGCTGGCGAGCAAAGGTTGGAGCAATGAGCAGATTGCAGGGCATTTGAGTGTCTCTGTCACCACGGTGAAAACCCATATGCGGCGAACGTACAAAAAGCTTGGCATAACCAGCAGGAAAGAACTTAATTCTTATATGCTAAAATAACGTAAAAGACGGTACAGTTTCACCGTCTTTTTTCTTTGATTGTCGTCCTTTTTTTAAAAAAAAGGACGATTTACAAGCTTGAAAAATAAATTTATAATATATGTGGAT